>DASZXD010000203.1:0-26291 GCA_035546015.1 Occallatibacter sp. | reverse complement strand
GTTGACGTGAGTCTTGAATTTTTCCGAGCGGCGCTGACGTTGAAGCTGCTTATCCTGATGGAGAGCAACACCTTCAAAGACCCGGTAAATGAACGCGAACTGCTTTATTACATCGATCAGTGGTGGCTGCATTATAAGGCGTGGGAGGGTAGAGACCGCTTCGTGACGGCGGTCAGGGAAGGGCGCATGACGATTCGGCAATGCGCCCCCGATGCCTGCTTTTACGGCGAATACGAGGGCCGTCAAATGTTTCCTGGCGGCTTCTCGGCGCGCCATGGTGACGTTGAGTCGGTGAAATACCCAAACGAGCGAATCCGATTGGGTTTTGACAGCATAAAGGAACGCCTGGACCCATCCAATTTCGGCATGGATAAGGGCGAGAGGCTGAAGTACAAGAAGGGGCTCCACGACGTGAGCGGGTCACTCTTGACTCCGACCATCGAACTTGTAACCAATCAGGTACGGTGGAAGTGGGGGAAACTCTCTACGTGGGTCACAATCTTCATGCCGATGGCGCAGCCTGAGGATCTTGTACTCTTTGCTCTGCTCAGCTCAATGGCAAAAGAAGCGCGGGGGACGCAGCCCACGATTTATAACCGGGTGGTGGAAATGCGCAAACGGATGACGCGCATGAAGTTCGCGGACTCACAGGATTTTAAGTCCGGTATGCTCAATGTCGGGACGAGCGAACGCCCGAAGCTCAAATATGGTCCGAAGGGGTCAGTTGACCAAAATGGCAAGCTGACAGGCGAGGATCTGCTGCGATACAAAAAAGCGCTGGATTACAAATCGATTCTTCCCACGGATGGCAGAAAACAGAACATGAATGAAATCGTGATTGCCTTTCGTGAGCACGAGGGAGTGCGCTTTCCGCTGTTTACGATGTGGAATACCGACGCAAAAGCTTTCGTGTGTCTTCCGGATGAACCAAGCTCGAAGTCGATCGTGGACGGTCAGATCCCTGACGACTGGGCGCGGACGGTTGAATTCGGATGAATTCCAAGTGGGCTCCGGCCGGGCTGCCGGTGTTTGTTAGCGGGCTTCAGTTCTTCGGGACTGGAGCCCGTTTCACTTTTGAGCTTCGCGTTACGTATAGATTGCCGCCACTTCGTATTCGACTACAGATGGAACTGTGAAGGTGATACGGTTGTCCGCACGCGTGAACTCAGCATCCTTGCCGGATTTGAGGAGTTGCACTCTCGTAACTTTTTTGTCGGCGGGAACTGCGAAACTCACCTTCTGCTCGCCGATGGGGTAGAACTCGCGGATGGTGCCACGGTGCAGGTTGGGGTTGGTGTAATTGAGCACGTGCAGCGCGTAGCCGGGTTCCGTCTCATAAGCAAAAGTCTCGATGAGGCCCGGGCCTTCAATGGTGGCGGGATGGTCGCTGCGTGTGATCCAGTTGAGGGTGTTCTGCAGCAGGCGGCTTAGATCGACGTCGCCGGCGACCCAGAGGGTGCGCTCGATGTCGCCGGGGATGTAGGCGAGGCGGCTCTGGCCCTGCTCGCGTAGCACGATGGCGGGTACGTCGGTCTGCGGCGTGTAAGGATAGGCGAGCTCGGGCGGATAGGCGACGAAGCCGGGAACGACGGTGAGCACGGGATTAGCGACGGGCGCAAGCGGGACTCGGTACTCTGCGCCGGGGAGCCAGCCGGTGTTCGTGAAGCCTGCGAGGATTTCGTGCTTGCGCTCGATGCGGCCGTAATAGGCGTTGCCGTTGGTGGGAACGATGTCGCCGGTTTTCTGGATACCGAAAACATCAGCGAGCGCAAAGTTGGTGCGCGGCTGGTTCTGCTCGTCGTAGAGGCTGGTTTCAAACGTGGCCAGCAGTGAGCCGCCGCGCTGCACAAAGGCACGAAGCTGGTCGCAGTGCGCGTCGCTGAGCAGTGCGACGTTGGGCAGGATGAGCGCGGAGTATTTGCTGAGGTGCTCGGCGTCGAGGCGGTCTTCATGGACAAAGTCGAAGAGGAAGCGGCCCTCGAGCAGCGCGTAGTACATGCCGTTGAGGAACTGCTGCATATTTGCGCCGGGCTGTGCCTTGTAAAATAGATGCGTGCGCTGGCCGGTGACGACGCCGATGCGCGCGACGGTTCGCTTGTTGACGAAGTGCGGGTCGTGCTGCGCGGTCCAGTTGAAATATTCGCGCGGGACGTCAAGCTCGCGGCGGTCTTCACCGAATCCCTTTTCCGCGCCGACGATGTGATAGTAGGGAACCATGCCACTGGCGCTGGTTTCGCTGAGCCACATCTTGATTTCAGCGGGTGACTTGCCGGCATTGCGCCAGCGGACGGGGCCGGTGGTCCATGCGCCGGTGACGTTGGTGGCCATTTTGCCGTCGAGCACGGACTGGCAGACGCGGCCCTGCAGGGTGCAGAGCCAGACGGGCGCGTCTTCTCCGCCGCGGCCCTGGTTGTCGCCCTGGAACCACTCGCAGAATGTGCCGAGGCGCGCGAGGTTGGGGGCTGAGCGCGCGCCGCCGCCGGAGTTGGAGAAGTAGATTTTGTGCGAGCCCTTCTCTTTGGCGAGCGAGTCATAGAGCTTCCAGAGATATTCGAAGCGCTCGTTGAACTTGTCCCAGTAGGCGGGCGTGCCGGAGGGAGGAAGCTGGCTGCAGACGGCGCAATGGCACACGGGCAGGCTGCCCAGCGGTGGCCACCCGTTGGTATAGAAGGCGTCCACGTCATAGAGCGAGTTGATCTCGCGGATGATGGCCGGAACGTAGTCGGTCATGTAACCGGAGAACATGCAGGTGCGGAACAGGCGCGGCTCATCCTTGTCTGGGATGAGATTGCCCTGCGCGTCGCGCTCGAACCAGTCGGGGTGGGCCTGCGCAGCATCTCCCCAGTTGAGGTCGGGGCTCATGCGCGCGACCACGCGCAGGTTGCGCTTTTTAGCGGCGGCAAAGCACTCGCCGAAGAAGTCGCGGTTGCCGAGGAATTTGCCCTTGCGATGGAAGGGAACCTTGGTCTGGTAGTAGGCGAGGATACCGGTGACACTGATGAACGTCGCGCCCACGTGGAGGCTGGTCCAGTAATCGGCCCACTGCTCGATGTCGAGCGTAACGGGGTCGTGCTCGGTCATATTGAGCTGGCCGCAGCGGCGAAGCTGGCGCTGCCACGGGATGTTCCCCTGAGTATCCGGTGCAGCGGGCGCAGCGGCCAGGATGGGATCGGTGATGTGTGCGAGAAGCGGGACGGCGCTGGCTTTCAGCAGATCGCGGCGATTGAGCATGTGCGGAGACCTCGGATGCGATAGCGCTGCCATGGGAATTGATGCGGCCGGGGATTGTCAATATGCGCAGGATCGCGATGTGGGCGAGAAAATCGATTGAGCTGACGCGCGGATGGTGGGTGGTTGCTGCGGAAGGCAATGGTTTGGTGAGACGGCGAAAGGTTGGTACACTGAGAGAGAATCACGGTGTGTGAGAGCTCGTAGCTCAGCTGGTAGAGCAACGCCCTTTTAAGGCGTGGGTCCTGGGTTCGAATCCCAGCGAGCTCACCATAGTTATATAGAATGTTATAGATATAAATCTGCTTAAAAACTTGGGACGTGGTCTTAGGATTTAGAACTGACGCAAACTCGCCCTCTTCTTGAAATCATAAGATTCTGATTTTTCCAAAGTAAATTCCTGGGACGTGGTTTTAGGGTGGCTGTACTCGAACTGTACCGAACCATTCTGAACGGCGCAGACCGTGAGAAAATAGCGGGTATGGGACTTGTTTCCAGAGCCTACGACAAGCTTCCGGATTGGGCGAAGATTCTCTTAGGCATCTGTGCAATCGCTGCGATCGTATACGGCTTGGCTACGGAAGGTCCGATTTTCCTATTGAAGGTTCTCCTCAAGCCTGTCCCATAGGTCGAACTGACCTATGCCCAGCGTTCAAAATTGCCGGTGCTAATCCAATCCGTCCCATCCACCCTTGGACTACATCCGGCGACTTTCAACCGCTGGATCAAGTCGTTTCGCCGTTCCGCAGAATTGTCTAGACGCACAACGTGCCTGCCATCCAGATCGGACATTCCTCTGAGCGGCCCCGTCTGAACGAGAATCGTTCGCGTCTCATCCTTCCCTAACGCCATTCCTGCTTCTAAGATGACATTAGGGCGAGGCTGATACGCTACATCATCGTCGCCACGAGGTTTGCGCAACTCAGGGCGCAGAACTACTTGTTCATCGGGCGTCATGAGGACTAGAAACGCCTGCGCCATGGAGAAAGCAGCGTTTAGGATCTCGCCCACATATGGAGACGCTTTGCCGGTTCTCGTAACAGCACTGTTCCATTCGATTGGCTGGAGATGCAAAGAATGGAGAAAGCTGAACATATCGCGCCGGGTATCCTCATCCCGACCATATACGACCATGACGGTTTTCCGGAGCTCATCGTCGGAGTGGTTGCCGGGCACTGATGTCGCAGATGCGAGAGGCTTCCACCTAGCTATGGCTTCACGCTGAAGAGTCCATCCATTTTTGTCCTTCACGAACGCTTTAGATTTTGACATCGTGTCGGAAACATTTCTTGGGGCCTTGAGCCGATGACCTGACCCCCTGAATCGGTCCATTTCGGAATACGATTTAGACCCCAGATCGGCTCAGATCGCGGCGAAAAGACCGTTGTAAGATCGGTGCGATTTTGTAAGGTTTTCTGGTACGACAGAGCGGAATTCGATAGACAATGGTGAAACAGGTGAACCAGGTTACTGTGACCAAGCTGCTTTATTTCTATTGTTTACCAATTAAATGAACGATCGTCATTGTAATATGGCGGAGAGGGAGGGATTCGAACCCCCGATAGCCTTGCGACTATGTCTGATTTCGAGTCAGGTGCATTCAACCGGGCTCTGCCACCTCTCCGCTTTTGATCTCCATTATTTTCTTGCATTTAATCGAATCTTTAATTCCCACTTTGCCTGCTGAAAACCACCGGCAAAGTTCTCTGACCGAGTAAAGTGGCGACAGTCAGGAGATCAACTCCCGCCATGACAAGTCTACTGGCAAATGTATGCCAGTTGCAATGTCACCAGGAATGGTCACCTTCGGCTTCTTCCACAGCCGCATGAAACCAACGGTCCGAGCCCTGAAGCACACCTTCTGCCAAGTGTGAATTCGCGGACTACGCCAGGCTCATGCGGCAGGGCAAATCAGAAGAACAACACGCGTGTAAGTGGATTAGCTTTCGCTACCCACATCACTTCGTGCTGGGTCAAAGTCGCGGAAGCCTCTTGAAGGGATCAGACGTGGAACGGTCATCACCTCAAATTTCCGTAGCATCTCTTCGCACCCGTACATAACGTGCGTGCGCATTGCTGCATCGGCTTTGTCCGGATCGGCTTGAGACAGCACCTTAGCAAGGCTGCCATGATGGTCGGCTGGCAGATTCCTTCGGTCGGCAACCGTATCGTAGAGCCAGTTGAACGTCAAAATCTGGTTTTGTTCGATCGCCTGGCACAACGCACGATAACCGCTGCACTCCGCGATGCGTATGTGGAAGCGGAAATGTTGTTCATGAAGCTGAAAGACTTGGTCGACCGAGAGTTCGCCTGCTCCGTAGAGCTGGTAGCCCCGGTCCAGTGCCTCGGCTAACTGCAGAATCTCCTCCCGTTCTTCCGGTGAAGCCTTCTGTGAAAAGAGACGTGCAGACTGAGACTCCAGAGCTTCACGAACCACGTAGTGACCGCGCACATCCTGAACGGTAGGAATACGAACCCGGGTTCCCACGCGCGGCCAGCTCTCTACAAGCCCCTCATTCTCAAGTCTTTGTAATGCGTCCGAAACAGGCACAACGCTCATGCCCAGCTCCTGGGCAAGCTTTCGGCGCGATATTGGACTACCGAGCGCAAGCTGGCCGCCCAGAATGCTCGCGCGGATCTCAGTGTAGGCCCGTTCAGAAAGACTAAGTGTCGCTAAATCTCTTCTCATGGTGAACTGCGATATCAGTATACATCAGTTTTAATTTATGTCTTGACAGCTTTTATCTCGCTGGCATATTTTGCTGTATCAGAAAATTTGCTGACATATCACAGCAATTTGGAGGCACTCTGACCATGAAAATTTTTCAGCTAAAAGCCACCATGGTTTCTACTGCGCTATGTTTTCTTACACTTGCAGCTACTCTTCATGCGCAGGGCAATCTGGCGACAATTCGAGGGACGGTGACAGATAACTCGGGCGCCGTCATCGTAGATGCTCAAGTGAGCGTAAAAAATCTGGGAACAGGCACAGAGGCTAACCTGCGCACAAACGCCGACGGCATTTACGTGGCGCCGTTGCTGCAGCCCGGCCTCTATACGGTATCGGCACTGCAGGCTGGGTTTGAATCTGCCAGTCACGCCAATATTGTTCTGCATGTCGACGACAATCTTGCAGTCAACTTTTCTCTGCGGCCGGGCGGCACAGCGACCACTGTAACAGTGCAGGCAACAACCCCGTTGCTGCAGGCCAGCACCGCCTCGCTCGGGCAGATCATCGATAACCAGCGCATTGTGGATCTGCCGCTCGATGGGCGAGATCCCATCTCTCTGGCAGGCCTGTCTACCGGCGTGGTCCCCGTGCCACCGAATGCGAATATCCATCAGGGAGACAACACCCCCAGCATCAACGGCGCTGCGAATTTCACGAGTGAGGTGCTGGTAGATGGCGTTCCGGACACAACTCCACGCAACTCTGCATTGAACAACTTCATGATTTACACCCCAACCGTAGACACGGTTGCAGAGTTCAAGGTGGAGACAAATGCGCTCAGCGCTCAGTATGGACGTTTCAACGGCGGCGTGATCAATGTCATTCTGAAGTCCGGCACAAATACCGTGCACGGCTCCGTGTACGAGTTCATCCGCAACTCCGACACCGACGCCAACTACTTCTTCAATAACCGCTCCCACATTCCGCTAGCGCCGCTGCAGAGGAACCAATTCGGATTCACCCTGGGAGGGCCGATTGTCCTGCCTCATCTCTACCACGGACAAAACCGCACATTCTTCTTCGGCGACTATGAAGGCTACCGCGAAGCATTGGGATCGCCAACATCGTTTACCGTTCCAACTGCTCTCCAGCGGCAGGGTGACTTTTCGCAGACCTTCACATCAAGCGGCGCATTGATTACGATTTACGACCCTGCCACGCTCACGACAGTGAATGGCGTACAACAGCGGAGCGCCTTCTCCGGAAACGTCATTCCGCAGTCGCGTCTTGATTCCGTCGCGCTTGCTTTGCAAAAGTATTATCCGACTCCGAACAACAACAACCTCACCAACAATCTTGTTCTCTCAAACAAGATACAGAACATCAACAACACCGGGGATATACGCATCGATCAACACTTCAGTGACCGCGATCAGGCATTCATGCGCCTTTCGCTGGAATATCCCTTCACCGGCTCCGCCAACTATTACGGAAACATAGGCAACTCCGCCAACCCGCCGCTGACGCAAAAGCGCCAGGCAGGGACGCTGCAGAACACCTTTACCTTCAGTCCAACACTTATCCTCCAGGTCAGCTATGGCATCTCGCACCAATATGGCACGCGGACGGCATGGTCGAACGGGTTCGACATTACAACTTTGGGTTTTGCCTCAAACTTTGCTTCTGCCCAGCAGGTAAAAGCCATTCCGGCCATCACGCTCACCGGCCTGTCCGGCATCGGGAACCCGAACCAGAACTACAGCACGCAGTTGAACCACACATTGCTCGGCTCAATTACAAAGATTGCTGGAAGACACACCCTCCAGATCGGCGCCGACTTCCGCACATACTTCATCAACCAGCTTCAGAACACGGCGGCCGAAGGAGCTCTATCCTTCAGTCCGACCTATACGCAAGGCCCGAATCCCAACCAGGCAAGCGCCACCAGCGGCAGCGCCTATGCCGATTTCCTGCTTGGAATTCCCGGAGGCTCACTTGCCATTCAGCCTGCTGTCGCTTCCAAGAGTTCGTATCTCGCCGAATTCATTGAAGACGACTGGCATGTGAACGATAAGCTTACGCTGAATCTCGGTCTGCGCTACGACCTCAGCTTTCCACGCACGGAGCGCTACAACCGCATGAGCATCTTCAATCCTTCAGCTGCCTCCCCAATTTCCGTTTCCGGCGAAACCCTCAAAGGTGCAATGACATTTGCCGGTCCGGGACACAGGAGCTATACCTCCACCGATAAAAACAATCTGGCGCCCCGGCTGGGAATCGCCTACCAGCTAAAGCAGAACACGGCGGTCCGCCTCGGATATGGAATTGTCTACGGCCTCTCTCCAACCGACTCATCCGGACCGAGCGGCGGTTTTACTGACGGATTCACCGGCAGCACCTCAATCACCACTTCGCTCGATGGCGTCACGCCGATTGTCCAGTTGGAAAATCCATTTCCGAATGGGATCAATTTGCCGGCTTCAGGATCGCAGCTGAATGCTTCTACAGATCTCGGTCAGGCAATCAGTTCTGTCAATGTCGGCCAGCTCACGCCCTATCTGCAGAACTGGAACTTCTCCATCCAGCAGGGCATCGGAAGAAATCTGCTGTTGCAGGCCGCCTATGCCGGAAACAAGGGCACCAGGCTGCCCTTCAACGCCGCCTTCAACATCAATTCGTTGACGACAGCGCAATTTGAAGAAGGAGCCGTCAACAACCAACTGGTGACAAATCCGTTCTACGGCATCATTACCGATCCAACCAGCATCTTGTCCAAACCCACCGTTGCCAGAGGCCAACTCCTCCGTCCATATCCGCAATACACAACTATGAACGCCGTCTATGCGACCAAAGGAGACTCGATCTACCATTCATTCCAGGCAAGCGTGGAAAAACGGCTGGCAAATGGTTTCTCGATCCTGGGGTCCTATACGCTCTCTAAGCTGATTGACGATACAAGCGCCGCAGGTGCCGGAGCAACAATCTCTACGATTCAGGATCCAACCAATCTCCGCGCTCAACGCACGATCGACGCTCAGGACGTTTCCCAGCGTCTGGTCATTAGCGGGGTCTGGGCGCTGCCTTTCGGCAGAGGGCAACTGGTCGGAGGCAATCTCAATCGCACCGCGGATGCAATTGTCGGAGGATGGCATCTCAACGGCATTGCTACCTTCCAGAAAGGACAGCCACTGGTGATGAGCAGCATCGGGCAGGCCGGTTTGCGCCCGAATGTGGTCAAGCCGCTGCATCTCACCAGCGGGCCGATGATCAAGAGGCTGAATGAATACTTCGATACCTCGGCTTATGCCATCCCTGCTGCCTTCACTTATGGCAACAGCACCCCAACCGCTCCTAATTTGCGCGGACCGGGAATGGCCAACTACGATTTCTCACTGTTCAAAAATTTTCCCATCAAAGATCGTCTCCAGGCAGAGCTTCGCGTTGAGTCCTTCAATACGTTCAATCGAGTTCAGTTTAGCCAGCCGGGAAGCCAGGCCGGTACCACGAGCTTTGGTGTGATCTCATCGCAGGCAAATACGCCCCGTGAACTGCAAGGTGCGTTCAAAATTCTCTTCTAAGCAGTACGAAGAGCGCTTTTGAGTCGAGAGCGCTCTTCGTACGGAGGTTCATGATGCAGTTAACGAGACGTGCAATGATGCAAATGCTGGCGGCGGCGGCAGCCATGGAGGGTATCCCGGTGGAAGGCCTGGCCGCGCAACAGCAGGACCTGTCGCCACAGCCGCAAAATCAGGAAACTTCTGACCGGAGAAACATCGTCACCGGCTGGGAAATTCCGCGGGAAAATTACAGCGATCAGCCCTATGTGGTCATCACCAAAGATGGCAACTGGCTGTGTGTCCTGACGACGGGCAAAGGCGGAGAAGGTGCCTCTGCGCAACATATCATCTCAACCATCAGCACAGACAAAGGCCGCACCTGGTCCACACCTGTCGATATTGAGCCTGCCACCGGACCGGAAGCGTCATGGGTCATGCCCCTCGCTGTACCGGGCGGCAGAGTGTATGTGTTTTACACTTACAACTCTGAGAATCTGCGCTACGACGCCAAATGCAACGATCCTAAATTCGCGCGGCGCGTAGACACCCTCGGCAAATACGCCATGAAGTATTCAGACGACTATGGCCGGACATGGTCGTCTGAACGCTACTACATTCCCATGAGACTCATGCGCATTGACAGAGAGAATGCGTATGGAGGAAAGCTGCTCTATTTTTGGGGCGTAGGTAAGCCAATTACAACCCGGCATGGCGCCATGTTTGGATTTGCCAAAGTGGGCAAGTGGGGCCTGCCGGGCGGAATGGTGACGTCGCAAGGTTGCGTGATGCGCAGCGCCAACATCCTGAGCGAAACAGATCCCAACAAGATTCAATGGGACATGTACCCGGATGGCGACGAAGGTCTGCGTGCTCCGAAGGGGCCTGTATCCGACGAAACCAATCTCGTCGAGCTCCGCGATGGTTCGCTCTATGCAACCTATCGCACCATTGACGGCCACAACTGCCAGGCATACAGCCGCGATGGCGGCCACACATGGACGCCTCCGGCTTACGCCACCTACACCCCGAATGGCCGCAAGATCAAGCACCCGCGCGCTGCAAACTTCGTCAAGAAATTCAGCAATGGTAAATACATTCTCTGGTATCACAATCATGGCGGCGAATGCGTCCAGACCGCGCCATGGGATTACTACAAGCATCGAAACCCGGCATGGATTACGGGAGGAATCGAGCGCGATGGATATATCCACTGGTCGCAGCCGGAAATCCTTCTCTACGATCTGAATCCCGATACTACGATGAGCTATCCAGACTTCATCGAAGACGGCGGTGAATTCTATGCCACAGAGACGAACAAAACTCTTGCTCGCGTGCACCACATCGATCGATCGCTTCTGGAAGGTATGTGGAATCAGGACGAAGCGCGCGAGGTAGCAAAAACTGGCCTGGTGCTGACGCTGACAGGCGACAAGCTGCAAAGCGATTCAAAGATCGCAATGCCGCAGCTTCCCGCGCTTACAGACGGTGGTTTCACGATCGATTTCTGGATTCGCTTCACCGAGCTCACAAAGGGGCAGACTATCCTCGATGCGCGCAATGAAGCGGGCAAGGGAATCGCGATTACCGTATCCGATCGCCAGACTCTCACGCTCACGTTAAATGACGGCAGTCATGAATCGTCGTGGGATAACGACCCCGGGTTCCATGAAGGCACAATGAAAGTGGGTTACTGGCAGCACGTCGCATTCGTGGTAGACGGAGGTCCGAAAATCATCTCCGCTATGGTGGATGGCATTCTCAATGACGGAGGCCCTGTCCGCGAATACGGATGGCAGCGTTTCCATCCGATGATCGGAGACGTCAACGGTTCGAATACGGCGCGGATAGCAAGCGGCATCTTTGGTGAAATCCGGCTATTGCGGATTTACAACCGTTATCTGAGAACGTCGGAACTGGTGGGCAACTGGAGAGCCGGAACCACTTCGCTATGAGTCAGACTATATCCGGCGTTCAAAGAGTGAGCTTTTATTCGGGAATACGTTCGCGCGTTCTCGGCATGACGGTCGCTCTTGCATTTCTCACGTATATGGATCGCGTATGCATCTCGGTCACTGCGCCCGCGATGATGCGCGATCTCCGCCTGACTCCCTTGCAGATGGGATTTGCGTTTAGTGCTTTCACCGCAGCCTACGCATTTTTTGAAATTCCAACCGGGTGGTGGGCAGACCGTATCGGAAGCCGCAAGGTGCTCACGCGAATCGTGGTCTGGTGGTCGATCTTTACCGGACTGACTGCCACAGCGTGGAACTTTCCCTCGCTTCTGACCTTCAGGGCACTGTTTGGTGCGGGCGAGGCCGGTGCGTGGCCAACGGTTACGCGCGCACTGTCGCGATGGTTTCCCGTTGAAGAGCGCGGGACTGCGCAGGGCATCTTCTTCATGGGTGCACATCTTGGTGGAGGAGCCGCGCCGCTGCTTGTAACGGCACTCGCATCCTGGATCGGCTGGCGCAGGATATTTCCTGTCTTATCGTTACTCGGTTTTTTCTGGGCACTCTTCTGGTTCAAGCAGTTCAAAGACAATCCTGAGGACCACAACGCCATCTCCGGTGAAGAGCTGGCATGGATCAGGAAGGGTGTAAACGAAGAAGACATTCAGGCCAAACATATATCCGCAAAGGAGCATTCGATTCTCCGCACAGCTCTGTGCACACCGGGAATATGGTGTCTGTGCCTGATGTATTTCACGCAGACTTACGGTTTCAATCTTTATGTCACCTGGTTGCCCACGTATCTAAGCCATGACAAAAAATTGCAGGGAATGGCGCTGGGATTTCTCGCCGGACTTCCCTTGTTGTTAAGCGTTGTTGCTGATCTTTTTGGAGGCCTTGTTACAGACAAGTTGAGTAGCCGATATGGCCTCCGGTTTGGCCGCTGCATCGTTGGCTTCGGCTCGCTGGCTGCCGCGGGCGTTCTGCTGATACTTGGATCGCTGCTGACTGGATGGATATCGGCAGTGCTCGTCGCGCTCGCTGCGGCATCTTCCAATTTTCTGCTCGGCGCAAGCTGGGGCACCTGCGCTGACATCGGCGGTAAACACGCCGCAACACTCAGCGCAGCAATGAACACGTCCGGGCAGATCGGCGGCGTTCTCAGCCCCATCGTCTTTGCACTGCTCACGCGCAACCGGATCAGTTGGTCTGCACCTCTTTATTGGACTGCGGGCCTGTATCTTCTGGGCTCTGTTTCCTGGGCTTTTATTCACCCTGACAGACCTTTGAACGCCATAACAAATAAAAACACCGAGGGGAGAGAACTGGCATGCAATTAAAACGGTCGCAGATCAACGCAAGCATTCGATTGGCTATGGAAGCCTTCGCCAAGGCAGGAATCAACCTGCCGCCTTTTGCTTACTGGACAGTAGATGAGTGGCAAAAGAAAGGCCCTGAGGTGGATGAGATTCGCCATTGCCTGCTCGGGTGGGATGTGACGGATTTTGGAAGCGGAGAGTTTTCTCGCATTGGCCGGACTCTGTTCACGTTGCGCAATGGATCTGTCCGTCACCCTCAGTACCACAAATCCTATGCGGAGAAATTGATTCTCGACCCCGAGGGACAGCGTGCCCCGGCACATTTTCATCGGTCGAAGATGGAGGACATCATCAACCGCTCTGGCGGAAATATCATGGTGCAACTCACCAAAGCGAGTAAAGAGGATTCCTGGAGCGACGAAGATTTTGCCATCCAGGTCGATGGCGAAACATTACATGTCAATGCTGGTCACACCGTGCGCCTGCGTCCCGGGCAGAGCATGTGTATCCCGCCGCGGACGATCCATCAATTCTGGGGAGAAGAAGGAACCGGGCTAACGGTCAGCAGCGAAGTATCCACTCTGTGTGACGATTGGCAGGACAATTGTTTTCTGAATCCGTCCGAAAGATTTCCCAAGATTGATGAAGATGAGCCTCGCGAATTTTACCTGTGCCATGAATATCCGCCTGCAGCTTGAAGTAATTCCGCAAAGGGTGGCTGCCTGCACGAGTACCGCCCCGTGCAGGTTCGCTGCATATGAGCTTCAGGGCCGGTTCATATGAAGACGACTGATCTGGGGTGAGTCTGGAGTTGCGGCACAATTCCTGGCCCCGCACGCGTCTGATCAATTTCGCGCTATCCGCCAATTCCGCGGATAGCTCAGGGAGCATTGAGAAGACAGGCCTGCAAATGTTGGCTCAGCAATTTAAAGTCCACCGGTTTAGAGACACACGCATTGCACCCTGCCTGCATTACGCGTTGCTGGTCAGTCACCATCGCGTGAGCCGTTACAGCAATTACAGGCAAACTCCGCAATCGCGGATTGTTGCGAACCCACGTTGCCAGAGCTAGTCCGTCCTCAGTGCCAAGCTGCACGTCAAGCAACACAGCTTGCGGAGTCTGTTCCTCAAAGATGGCAAGAGCCTCGGCCAAAGTTTCGGCGGTGACGGCGGTAAATCCCTCGGTTTCCAGCCAATCGCATAGCAGTTCGCGATTGAGCGCATTGTCCTCGACCACCAGAATCTGCCCGCTCATTAAGCCTCCGTGAGCAGCGCTGTGCTGTGCTGCATTCTCTCAATCTGCCGAATCAGTTCTTCACGCCACTGTTCGTGCTTGGATATCAGCGCTCCCGTATTTGCGTGCAGAAATCCCTTTTCTTCCGCCGTCAGATCCTTATTGGTCAGAACGAAGATGGGCATACCAGCCGTCGGTGAGTCTTTCCGCCATTGGGCAATCAGCTTGAAGCCGCTCACCTCAGGTAATATCAGGTCAAGGATCACAAGGTCAGGCCGGGACGCTTGCACCTTGGAGATTGCCTGTGTCCCGTCTGCTGCTGCGCTTACCTTGTAGCCATCTCTTGAAAGCAGGTCCACGATAAATTCGCGAGTCGCTGTGTCGTCTTCAACAACGAGGATCGATTGCCCCGCCTGGGAGAGATTACGGCGCCGGAGGCAGCGTTCAACGGCTGCCAGCAGGATGAATTTATCGACCGGCTTTACGATATACTCGTCTGCCCCCAGCAGAGTCCCGGCGCTCTTTTGATCCATGACCGTCACCATTACCACCCCAATTCCCGCAGTGCGCGGATCGCTCTTGAGCTTCGCCAGGACGTCCCAGCCATTCACCGGCAGCATCACAACATCCAGAGTGATGACGGCAGGCCGCAATTCCGTCGCTACTTCATACGCTTTTTCCGGCTGGGTGCAGACAACTACTTCATAGCCTGCCGATGAAAGTTGCGACTCGAGCAGATCGGCTGCCGAAGGATCGTCTTCGATGATCAGAATCTTCGCAGCTTTCTTTGAGCTGATGCTTAGACCGGCTATTGAATCTTCCTCAATTTCAGAAGAGCGGACGCTCGGAAGAGTGAAGTGGAAGCAGCTTCCCATTCCCGGTTGGCTCTCAACATCCAATTGGCCACCGTGCAACTCAACGAGCCTTCTAGTGATCGCCAGGCCCAGGCCCGTGCCTTCTGACGCTTTATCGGATTGCCGCATCCGATGAAAGGCTTCGAAAATGCGCTGCTTCTCTTCAGGCGGAATTCCCGGTCCGGAGTCCCTAACTTCTATCTGGACCATGTCACCGGCCGGTCGCGCGACCAATTCGATTTTGCCCCCTTTCGGCGTGAACTTGATTGCATTGCCCAGAAGGTTCACGAGCATTTGCTTGAAGCGTGTGCCATCGGCATTGACAGCAAGACCGGGCGCGACGTTCTGAATTAACTGATGAGCATTTTTGTCGACCAGAGGCTGCAGCGACTCGCAGACCTCGGCGCAGCAAACGTCAACGTGAACGCGCTCGAGGTTTAACTGCAGGCGTCCAGCCTCAATCTTCGAAAGATCAAGAATGTCGTTGATGAGACGCAGAAGATGTTTTCCGCTCGCGTTGATGTGATTTATGTAGCGGGCCTGCCGCTCGGTTAGCGGACCGTATCGTGAGTCCGTCAGCAACTCTGAAAAGCCGAGGACCGCATTCAGCGGTGTACGCAGCTCGTGGCTCATCGTCGAGAGGAACTGATCCTTGAACCGGCTGGCGCGCTCCACATCCTCCTTGGCGCGAAGAACAGACTGAGAATAAGCTTCAACCTCTTTCTGTGCGGCTACCAGCTCTGCAGTCCGTTCTTCGACGCGGTGCTCCAGCTCATCATGCGCTTTTTGCAGGTTCTGCTTACCTTTCTCAATCTCCGTCATCATCTGATTAAACGAGTCAATGAGGATGCTTACCTCGCCGTATCCATGGAGCTGCGGGAGGCGCAAAGAAGACTCTTTGCTCAACGAAACCTCACGCGCCGCGTCGGCTAGGTGCGCAATCGGCTCGGCAACGGACCTGCGAAA
Source organism: Occallatibacter sp. (assembly GCA_035546015.1). Lineage (GTDB taxonomy): Bacteria > Acidobacteriota > Terriglobia > Terriglobales > Acidobacteriaceae > Telmatobacter. The sequence continues at coordinate 10,513 of DASZXD010000203.1, read as the reverse complement.
GATTGACGATACGCCAAGGGCTGCAAGCAGGCAGATCAGAAGAATAACCGATGCGATACCGGCATAAAGTTTCAGACGCTGCATGAGTGCCTGGGCATCTGACCGAAGGTAGACTATGCCGGTTGTTTTTCCGTCGAATTCGATTAAACGCGCAAGCTGCACTTCATTGTTTCTGATCCAGTCGCTCTCGTGGCGGCCGTGCGGAATCGACGCAAGCGTGGGAGCGCGGTCTCTTCCCGAACGGGAGTACATGGCGAATGGCTCGCCGTCAGGTGTGTAGATGACAGCGGATATGATCTGCGGATCAGCCTTCAGTGCGGAAAGAGTCTTGTTTGCGGAGTCTGAATCGTTGAATAAAAGCGCGGTGATGCAGTTGGCGCTGATCATCTGAGCCTGCGTTGAAAGGTTATTCACCCGGGCTGTACGAAAGGTCACCAGATCGTACCCGATGAATGAAGCGCACGCCAGCAACAGCACCACGGTGCACACCAGCATGTTCATCAACGTCAGTCTTTGCGCAATCGAACGATCCTTGGTTGGCATGGTTAATCTCCCGGCCGCGCCGGCACCACCTCTTCGGCCACTTTCAGCAGTTCCGAGGCAAGAGCGAGGTGAGACTTTTCTGCGCGTTCAAGATTGATGTCAAATCGCACGCGATTTCCTTCGAGGACAAACTGGATCATGCCTCCCCGCTTCGAAAAATCGGGCATATCGCTCACGGTAAGCACGGACGAATTGTCTAAAGCTGCGAGAATTTCATTCAGGCTTTTTGTCTGCGCTGCATTGATAAACAGGATGTGGCAGCCATCGGCATCCTGGGCGCGGGGCAGCCGCTTTATGGCAACTGGCCGTCCGAAGACTGATTCTCCAGTCAGCGCGGAGCGCAGGGTGTCGCCAAATGGATCTTGGTCGAGCACGCAGATGACGAAGGACCCGCTTTGGTTTGCCGGCGCGTCTGCCGGCCATTTTACAAATTTGCCAAAGTTGTAAAGATAGGCGGCCTGCACCTGGCTGGCGCTGGGCTTGGATGACTGCGCATCGACTCTGATGGCGGCGGTGAGAGCCGATGCCATGAGTGCGAGCATCAGTCCATGCTTCCATTGCCGCGGAGAGGGTGCGGAAGATGACAGCCGGGTTGGAGAAGATCGCTGTTCCATATGGGTCTTCTGTCTTACCTTGCCCACGTGATGGAGAAATAGATGCTTCGTTTAATGCCGACGAGCGGCCCGGGATCGCCGCCGAACTCGGGATGAGATGGCCGCAGGAGATTCTGTCCTGTAGCGGCAAAGACCAGCCCTTCGCCCACCCGTCGTTCCAACCGCGCATCGGCCGTGTTGTAAACGTGCACGCCGTAGGCGGGCAGCTTGCTTACATACCGGTAAGTCTGGGTGAATTCAAAATGCGACGGCAGTCTCAACCTCGACTCTACGTTGGCCACGTGAGTCGGGCTTGACCCCAGATAAGAGCTGAGCAGATTGCCTACATCTGAAAATCCGGGCTTGTCTGTCAGACTCATGTGCAACAGCGAGTAAGCGCCCTCCAGTCGCCACCATGGAGTCACATCCCACGCCGGAGCGAGCTCTGCGCCAATCGATCTTCCTTCGATGACATTGGCATAGGGAAGTACGAATGCCAGGTCAACCGGTGGAGGATTATCGAGGATGGCCAGGCCAATCGGCCCGTAGCCTTCAAGATCGTTGTAGATGTTGAAGAATGTCGAGAAATCCACATAGAAATGCGGACTCGTCTGCCAACGATAGCCAGCCTCATAGGCGATAAGCTGCTCAGGCTTGAATTTCGGATTGCCTACAATCTCGAAGAAAACAGGAGGCGGCGGTGAAGCCTGCACCAGAATATTGAACTGGACATCCTGATCCTGACGCGAAGGTGTCCGCACGGCGCGCGTCACCGCGAGCCATGCAGATTGGCGCTGCGTTGGAGACCACAGCAGGCGCACGCTCGGCTGGTAGTCGTAACCACTGAAATTGGTGTGCTCAAACTTGGTGCCGGCTGTCAAAGTGAACTTATCGTCGAGAAACGGGAGTTCATATTGCACAAAGCCGCTGTAAATGCTGTCTGTCTGCTTGTTAGGCAAGAAATTCACGGAGGGCGATGTTTGAATCACCCGGCTGGGACTTAGCCGCGCCCCAAGTCCCCACGTCAATTCCTGGCTGGCATAAGTACGCAGATGCTGAATGTAATCCACATCGAACGTATTGCGCGTCTCGCCCACTTCAATATCTTGCCGGACAGTTCGGTCGAAATAAGCCTGTATCTGGATGTCGGAGCCCTGGCCCATAGTGTGTTGCCAGCGGGCCACCAGATTGCCGCCGGCAAAGCTTGCCTTATCCTGTTCGGCAACTTCGGCAAGCGGAGAATAGGTGGCCAGCAGCACGCTCTCGCCGCTCTGGCCACGGTAAAGGTCGCCGTGCACGGTGTAACTATCTTTGGAGCCGCCCGTCCAGTCGGTACGAAAACCGATCTGGCCCATTCGCCAATCGTCGAAGTTTTCGCCGTCGGGATGGTATTCAGGGCCGCGCATCGCGCCGAGACTGTACAGGCGATAGCTAAATCCTCTGGACGTCGTCGCGCCATAGCGCAAGCTTCCGGTGCCCTGATCGACATTTCCGCCGCCGAGCGTGGAGTCTATTCCGTTGGTATCTTTCGCGCTCTTCGTAATGATATTGATCACGCCGTTAACTGCGTTTGCTCCCCAGATTGTGCCTCCGGGGCCGCGGATCACCTCGATGCGGTCCACATCGTCGAGCATCACGTTCTGCGCGTCCCAATAGACACCGGAGAACAGCGGTGTATAAGCGCTCCTGCCGTCGATCAGGACAAGCAGCGATTTGGAAAACTGGCCTGCGAATCCGCGAATCGCCACAGACCAATGGTCCGCGTCGATGCGCGCGACCTCCACTCCCGGCGCCAGCCGCAGCGCTTCAGGCAAGCTGGTGGCTCCTGACCGCCGAATATCATCCTGGGTGATGACATATACAGCGGCAGGCGTTTTAAGCACAGTCTCCTGAGCCTTTGCTACGGTCGTGATCTCTACTTTGCTCAGCTGTTCCAGGCTCATCTGATTCAGATCGGATGCCTGGTTTTCGTCTCCGCCTAGCGCGTGTGCCATCGGAGACACGGCAAGCAATACCAGACCGGCGGCCAGCACTTTCCCTAATTGACCTGCGTAATGTGGGCCGCGCTTAGACAGCAACTTAGAACACATGCGCCACCCTGATCTCCTCAACAACCGGAGCCCGGCATCCGAGCAGTATGGCGAACTCGCCGATCAGATTGTTATCCCACCATCCTCGCCTTGCCTCGTCGCGCATGGTCTGGAGCGCTTCTTGATGGCTGAGCGCCTTCCGGTAAGGTCGGTCTGTCACAAGCGCATCATAGATGTCGGTAATTTGCAGAATGCGGGCTGTAAGCGGAATCTTGTCGCCACGCAATCCATCGGGATATCCCGAACCATCCAGCTTCTCGTGGTGATGCCGAATGATAGGAAGGACGAGCCGGAACGACTTCAGCGGAGAGCAGATTTTTTCGCCTGTAATTGGATGCTCTTTCATGACAGCCCATTCGGCATCCGTAAGCCCAGTCTTTTTGAGCAAAATATGTTCGGGCACGCCGATCTTGCCAACATCGTGAACCACGCCGGCACGGCGCAGAGCAATGCATTGGTCCTGCGGCAGGCCAAGGCGCTGCCCCATCGCCTCGGAATAAGACGATAGCCGGTCGCAGTGCCCCTTCGTATACGGGTCCTTTGCTTCAATGCTCAAGGCGAGGCTGAACAGCACTGTTTCTGCATTTTCCAGCTCGTCCGTGTACTCCTTCAAACGCAGAAGAGAACGTGTCCGGGCAAGGAGTTCCTGACTATTGACTGGCTTGCTCAGAAAATCATCGGCGCCGCTTCGTATTCCTCTGATGCGCTCGTCTACGCTCGTGAGCCCCGTAACCAGGACTACCGGAATAAAACGCGTCTCGGGTCTGGATTTGATTGACTGACACACATCAAATCCGGTCTTGCCGGGCATCATGACGTCCAGCAATGCCAGATCGATCTTGCGGCTGTCGATCTCATGGAGTGCCTGCTCGCCGTCCGCGGCACAGATGACCTTATAGCCTTCTCCAATCAGGATGTCGGAGAGCAGTTCCAGATTAGATTCGTTGTCGTCAGCAACAAGGATTGTAGCGGAGTTACGCGTAGCGACATTAAGCATGACCTCTCTCACGACTCAAAGGCTCGCGTTCACCCGCGGGGAAGGCAGGCATAGAAACGGCGCTGGTCGAAATCAAGAATGGTGCGAATCGTCCAGACTTTTGCTTCAAATCGACCAGCGGAGTCGAAAGTTTTCCTGCAAATAAATAATGTACGAAAGTAACATTGAGTTCAATAACATTTTCGTATCATGTGACGTAACTACATATAGTACATTAAGAAATATTAACCATTAGGTCATCACGCCTGTCGCGTCTCTGCTGACTATGGAACATCCGGTCCGAAATTGCCTGTCGTTAAATTGAGTGTAACTTTGTCTTTGTTCGGGATTATTGACGAAAACGCATGTCTTGATTTTTAAAAGGTGACTTCCTGATCGAACTCACCTTGCCAGGCGGATATCGATCTCATGTCTGCGAAGGAGATCGATGTAGTCTTCATCGAGAATGGAATCTGACACAACCACATCTGCAGCCTCGAGCGGAGCCACGGGGAACATGGCGCCTCGGCCAAACTTCGTATGGTCGGCCACTATCACGAGACGATCGGCGACTTCGATCATCTTCTTTTCTGAACCCACAACGAGCGTGTTGTTATTGCTGAAGCCTGACTCGGTCACCCCGCCAATTCCCATAATGACCATATCGGCACGGATTGCACTGAGCATGTGCTCGCAAGAAGGGCCGAGCAGTACGCGAACCCGCGGGTCCAGATAGCCACCGGTGAGAGTCAACTCGATATTGCGAAACGACTCGAGTATCTCGGCAATGGGAAGGGAATTCGTGATCACATGAATTGATTTGCTTGAGAGAGCCTTCGCAACGGCCGTAACCGTTGTACCTCCGTCGAGTATGACGGTCTGGCCATCCTGAACCAGATCCGCAGCAAGCGTCGCGATGTGGCTTTTCTCATCGCTGGCTTTCACCGTTTCAACTGCGTAGTCACCTGCATGCTGGACTGGGATAGCTCCGCCATACACCCGCTTCAGTGCGTTTTGAATCTCCAGAATCGCTAAATCGCGCCGCACGCTGGACTCCGAGGCGCTCAATTCCTGACACAGAGTCTCCACGTCGACAAAATCGCGTGACTCAAACATCTGACGAATTCGAAGTTGCCGCTCAGCTGCTTTCATTGACCTTTCAGCATGTTACAGTACGCAACGGTCAGCCGCCTTTACCGGAACTTCGTCGGCAGAAAGTGAGGCATCAAACTATCCAATCGCCAGCTCACTTACAACAGCATCTGTTACCGCTCGCACAAGAGCCTCGAAATCGGGTTCAGTCGAGCGTCCATTTCCGCCTTCACACGGCCCTGGGGTGAGCGCGATCGATCCATCCATTTCAAGATCCGAAAGCTGGCACTCCTTCATCTTGGAGGTATCCAAACGCACATCGGGCAGACCCAGGCGTTTCTTGATCGCCAGAAGATCGGAGCCCTTGCTCTCGGAAATAAACGAAATGGGCACACCCAGTTGCGATGCGAGCATAAGGGTCCAGCAGTAAGTCTCCAGCACCTCCGCGTACCACTCGGCGTGGGTCACAGTGTCTGCCCAGCACACAATTCCGTGATTCGACAGCAACACGGTGTTGTGTTGTTTTACAAAAGGCAGCACAGTCTGAGCAAACTCTGCTGTTCCCGGAGTCTCGTAGGGTGAGATCGCGACTTTTCCTACGAAGACCTCGAACTCCGGAATCACGAGGTTTGGCGGCACTCGTCCGGTAATCGCGTATGCCGTTGCATGCGGAGGATGACAGTGTACGGCTGCCTTTGCTTCAGGGACGGCCTTGTAGATTTCGAGATGCAGAAAGATTTCGCTCGTGCGCGGCCTGGCGCCCGCAAGCTGGTTTCCTTCCAGGTCCACGAGGCAGAGGTCCTCAGGAGTCAGATCGAACTTGCTCACCAGTGTCGGAGTACAAATCACTTCGTTGGGACCGATGCGATAGGAGATGTTACCGCCATTGCCGTCGACAAACTGGCGCATCCAGAGCTTGCGCCCAACGGCACAAATCTCCTTCTTGATTGCCTCAGCTTCCGGTGAAAAGAAGATCTTCGTATTCACGGCAGGACGGCCCGCGCTCGCAACACCCGCATTGCCTGTTGCTGACGAAACCGGTGCCTCTTCGGCACATCCACAAGCTGCCGCTTTCACCAGCTCAATGTTTCGCTGCTGCAGGAAGTCGCGCGCTGATGGTGTAACCACACTATGCGCTCCGATCAATACGCGACCGGCGCCGGTCGCCGCGGCCTCGTGCACATCACGCATTGCCACGACCTTCCGGTTTGACAGATCAAAATTCTCTGCGTTCTGGCTCACCTTTACACCTCAATCCTGCCTGGACCACCTGCGCCTATACCCCAAACGAATCGACAATGAGTGCACAGTAAGCGTCCACAGGCACTGGCTCCGGCCAAAATGGATTGGCTGCTTCACGGCCTTCCGTGAAGCCAACCATCTGTCCCACGGCAGCACCTAGATCATCCACTGCAACCAAAGCTTTGCCTCCCCCGCGCCCGTTGCGCGCGCGAAGGTTGTCGATCGTCACCGGCTCGACGACGATCAGCCTTCGGCCGGCATACGAGTTCAACGCGGGAGTCAGAACGACCTGGCCGCGCACAATTCCCAGTCTCATGCTGCACTCCCGTTGCGCATGTCGGGCGCACACATCGCGTCCACAATGCCTGCCACCACCATGCGCACAGGCGTAGTGTTTCCGAACTTCGCTCGAGCAATGTCACCGTCTGTGGAAACGATTACGACGGCTCCGACCGAAGCTCCTTGCCAGTCAACAACTACATTCGGTTCTTCCGCTGCACTGCCGTCAGCCTCGAGCCGCCGCGCAATCAGGTACCGGCATCCCACCATGGTCGGATGTTTTGCCGCTGCCACAACATTGCCCTCAATGCGAGCCAAAAACATGACTAGACGATCCTCAGCGCGCCGCCCACAACGATCTGCCGTTCTCTTGTGAATGTCATCGGCGTAGTGATTCCTTCGCCGGTGGGAGTTGCAATGGTGTGACTGAAATACCCCGGTCCGCCCACACCGAGCGAAGCCGGCGAAGCAGCGTTCTGAATAAAAAGAGTCGTATTCATGGCACGCGCCATACGCGTGGCGGTCTCAACGTTCTGGGTATGGATAATTGCGGTGTGCCGGTATCCATGTTCAGCCTTTACGGCTGCCGTGATCGCTGCATCCGCATCTTTGACGCGCACAACCGGCAAGAACGGCATCATCTGCTCTTCAGCCACAAAGGGATGGTTAGCGTCCGTCTCACCGAACAGGAGATCAATTCCGGCAGGAACCTTGACTCCGGCTGCACTCGCAAGGATGGCCGCATCCCTGCCTACCAGATCCTTCTTGACGTGCGCCCGGGCGCAGCCGCTACCACCTCCTTCAAAAGTGAAGGCGGCGCGTGTCAAACGATCGATAGCAGCCGTATCCAGTTGCGCGGCGCCCGCGCGGCGCATCGCAGCAATGAAGGCGTCTGCAACGGAAGCGACGACAAACACCTCCTTCTCGCCGATACAGAGAAGGTTGTTGTCGAATGCGGCTCCTTCGATGATGCATTTCGCCGCATGATCAAGATCGGCGGTCTCGTCCACTACAACAGGCGGATTTCCAGGCCCGCCTGCGATCACCCGTTTTCCTGATTTCGCTGCAGCCTGCGCGACGGCGGTTCCGCCTGTTACACATATCAGCGAAATCTTCGGATGATGGAAGATTTGCTCGGCAACTTCAATCGTCGCTTCGGTCGTTGTTGTGAGCACATTGCTCACGCCAAGCTCACGTTCTATCGCGCGATTGAAGAGTTGCAGCGCAAAACGGGCCACTTTTGCGCCAGAAGGATGCGGACCGAATACGGCGGTGTTCCCGGCAGCAAGAATGTTGATTGCATTCGAAACCATCGTCGGCACGGAGTGCGTTACCGGCAGCATCATGCCAATCACGCCCCAGGGAGCGCCTTCGATGACGCACAATCCGGTCTCGTTGCTGCGAGAGTCGCTGCGCATCGCTTCAACTCCGAGTACAAATCGCATGTTTTTGAGCTTCAGGATCTTGTGATCCAGGCGCCCAACCTTCGTCTCCTCCAGTTCCATGCGCCCGAGTTCCTCGCTGCGGTCGTTGCAGATGCGGCGAATGATGTCGATCATTCGGCCGCGCTCAGATAGGGGCATGGCCGCAACCTTCTTCTGCGCCTCATAGGCCGCGGTTACCGCTTCCTCCACCGTCGCGAACACACCGGCACCCGTTGACACACTTCCGCCGCTCGCAGCCGCGGGTTTCTGTAACTCGACACGCAGCCGCGTTACTACCTCTTTTGCGATGTCCGCAATCAACTTCTCCTGGACTTGCATTTATGGCTTCTCCAGTAATGTGCCTTCCACCTCAACCGTATCGACAATGCCCACGATGACCGCATCGACCGGCGCGTCTTTGGTTGCCGGGGTGAGACGAGCTGAGCTGCCTTGCGTGAACAGAACACACTCGCCAATACCCGCCCCTACACCATCGACAGCCACCACAGAACTACCTGAGATCTGGAGCTTTCCTTCCCGGCTGATGTACGGCTGGATCAGAAGGAGCTTCATTCCCTGAAACTTTGCGATCTTTTGCGTGGAGACCACGTTGCCGATCACCTTCGCAATAAACATGTCGGGTCACCTCGTACGCGCACGGCGTACTCGTATCCGCGTGCCCTCTCTACTTCGGCACAACGCCTTCGAGATTGTCATGCGGACGCGCGATCACATGCACGCTCACGACCTCTCCCGCCGCACGGCCGGCAACCGCGCCTGCATCGACTGCAGCACGCACAGAGCCCACATCGCCAGTGACATAGACTGAACACAGACCGCTGCCTACCTTGTTCCAGCCCACATACTTGACGCTCGCCGCCTTCAGCATCGCGTCCGTGGCCTGCACAAGCGCCACCAGGCCTTTGGTTTCGATCATTCCAAGTGCTTCCTTTGCCATCTTCGGTTCTCCTGGTCTCGCTTACTGCAACATGCTTTCGACAAGCTGATCATGCGGGCGCGGAATCACGTGCGATGACACGAGTTCTCCCACTGCCTTGGCAGCTGCTGCGCCGGCATCGACCGCGGCCCGAACGCTGCCCACGTCGCCGCGCACAATCGCTGTGACGTAACCGCCGCCTATCTGTACCGTCTTCACCAGTTCAACGCTGGCCGCCTTCACCATGGCGTCGCTGGCCTCAACCAGTCCCACCATGCCACGGGTCTCAATCAATCCAATCGCTTCGCTCATCGTGTTTCCTCCGCCTTTGCGGCTGCGGCTTTATTGCGCGGCGTTGCCTTGCTGCTCTGTTGCACAAACAGAGGCAGCTCGTCGTGCGGCCGCGAGATCACCTGCACGCTCACCACTTCTCCAATCCTGCCTGCTGCCTCCGCACCCGCGTCGGTCGCAGCCTTCACTGCTGCCACATCCCCTTCCACAAAAGCCGTTACCAGGCCTGCGCCCACGGTCTGCCACCCGGTGAAGGCGACATTCGCAGACTTGAGCATGGCGTCAGTAGCCTCAAACAGTGCCACCAGGCCTTTGGTTTCGATCATTCCAAGCGCTTGTTTCATCGCTTCCTCTCTTCCTTCGATTTACTTGAACAGCTCAATATCTTTGGTCATGTGCAGACCGCAGGCATTTGCCTCGTCGGTATCCATGTGAACGTTCAGACGCGACGCCGGATCTATGCGCACGTGGACGTTATTGAAAGTCACACCCGCCTCGCCCCCGATGCGCAGCTTCATGCGGTCGCCTTTGCTTACGCCGAAATAGGCTGCCTCTTCGGGATTCATGTGAACGTGAATCGCAGCGCGTATGACTCCCTCCTTCAGCTCGATCACGCCTTTGGGGCCAATGATGATGGCGCCCGGAGTCCCTGCGATATTGCCGGAAAGGCGGATTGGAATATCGTTGATCCCAAGCATGATCGCATCGGTGAATGCCAGTTCAACCTGAGACTGCTTGCGCATCGGGCCAAGGATGCGGAGATTTGAGATCAGGCGATTCCGCGGTCCGACGATGGTCACCATTTCTTTGGCGGCGAAATTGCCTTCCTGATAGAGCGGCCTGTCGAAGGTCAGCTCTGAGCCCGGGCCAAAAAGAACATCCATGTCCTCGCGGCAAATGTGCATGTGGCGCGACGAAGTCTGGACGGTGAGAACTGGAGATTTCTTGCCCCTCTCGTTCCCGAGATACTCAAGGGCAACCTGGCGCACAATTCGTTCGACCATCGACCGGTCGATCGATCGAACCGGAGTTGCAAATGCCGTACT
>DASZXD010000202.1:0-10696 GCA_035546015.1 Occallatibacter sp. | reverse complement strand
GGCCGGCAAACTTCAAAGAGATGTGAATATCTGGCGTGGAAACAGGCGCAAAAGGCTGCTCTGCGCGCGCCTTATAATAGAGAATGGCCGGTTGCGCCCTGAGCCCTGCTTAGGTCTCATGGATGCGGCCGGAGTTTTATTCCGGTGCCATTCCTTTGAACGACGCCATCATCATCCGCGGTGCGCGGACCCATAATCTGAAGAACATCTCCTGCGAGATTCCGCACGGGAAACTGACGGTGGTCAGTGGCGTGTCAGGATCGGGCAAGAGCTCGCTGGCCTTCGACACGATCTATGCAGAAGGGCAGCGGAGGTATGTCGAGTCGCTTTCAGCTTACGCACGGCAGTTCCTGGAGCGGATTGAGAAGCCGGATGTGGATGAGATCGACGGGCTTGCGCCGGCGATTGCCATCAAGCAGAAAAATTCCACGCGCAATCCACGCTCAACCGTGGCGACAGCGACGGAGATCTATGACTATCTGCGGCTGCTGTACGCGCGCTGCGGTACTGTGCACTGCATTCACTGCGATGGGCTGGTGAAGCGCGACTCAGTGGACGAGGCGGCCGCGGCCATTCTGGCGCTGGGCGAAGGAACGCGCCTGAACGCACTGTTTCCGGTGATTACAGCTGCGCTTGCGCCGGAGGCTGAGGGAAGGACGGCGGCGAAGAAGACGAAATCAGCCGGGCGCGGCGCGAAAACCGGTGCAAAGACGAAGCAGACGGCGCAGGCGAGCGACTCGCCGCACACAGAGACACTAAAGGCGCGGCTCGCCGAGTTGCGCGGAGGCGGATTCAACCGCTTGTGGCAGCAGGGAAAGATCTTTGAGTTTTCGACGCCCGAGTCGCTGCTCGATCTGGACTTCACGCTTCCTGTGTTTGTTCTTTTGGACAGGATTGTGGTGAGTGCAGAGAATCGAGCGCGGATTGTGGACGCGATCGAGACGGCGTATCGCGAAGGCGGAGAGGCGATCTTTGAAGAGGCGCTGCGCGATGAGGCGCGTGAGCCGCGACGGCTGCGATTCAGCCAGGCGTATGAGTGTACGAACTGTCATAAGCCGGGACGCGAGCCGGAGCCGCGACTGTTCAGTTTTAACAATCCCTTCGGCGCGTGTCCGCGCTGCCAGGGATTCGGCAATACGGTTGACTACGACCTGAACCTGATTATTCCGGACAAGGGACTGAGCCTGAACCAGGGTGCGATCGATCCGTGGAACCGGCCCAAGTATCGGCCATGGTTTACCGATCTGCGCAAGCGCGCGCCGGAACTGGGTGTTCCACTGGATGTGCCGTGGCGCGACCTGCCGGAAGACGTGCAGGAGATTGTGCTGCGCGGCAAAGGGAGCTACGAGGGCGTTTTCGGCTTCTTTGCGCAGATGGATCGCAAGAAGTACAAGCTGCACGTGCGGGTGATGCTGAGTAAGTATCGCGGGTATGCGGAGTGTCCTGACTGCCGCGGGCAGAGACTCCGCGCAGAGGCGCGCAGCGTGCGGCTCAACGGGAAGAATATCTGCCAGGCGACGGCGCTTACGATCGTACAGGCCAAGCAGTTCTTTGACGCTCTTCAACTCACGCCAATGCAGGAGGAGATTGCCGGGCCGATTCTGGAAGAGGTGCGGCAGCGGCTGAGTTTTCTGGACGCAGTGGGGCTCGAATACCTGACGCTCGACCGGCTGGCCTCTACGCTTTCCGGCGGTGAGTCGCAGCGGATTCAACTGGCCACGTCGCTGGGCTCGCGGCTGGTGGGAGCGCTGTACGTACTCGATGAGCCGTCAATAGGATTGCATACGCGGGACACGGCTCGGCTGGTCCGGATTCTGGAGGAGCTGCGCGACCTGGGCAACACGATCCTGGTGGTGGAGCACGATGCGGATGTGCTGCGAGCGGCCGATCATCTGCTCGATCTGGGGCCGGGTGCTGGCGAGTTTGGCGGCAAGCTGTTGGCCGATGGAGTGCTGGCGGAGATTGAGGCGAATCCAAATTCACTGACCGGACGATACCTCTCGGGCAAGATTGCGATTCCGGTGCCAACGCGGCGGCGCGCACCGGGGCGCGAAAAGCTGGTGCTGCGCGGGGCGCGGGCGAACAATCTGCGCGGTTTGGATGTGGAGATTCCGCTGGGGCTGCTGGTGGCGATTACAGGCGTTTCAGGTTCGGGTAAATCGACACTGGTGCATCAGGTGCTGTACACGGCATTGGCGCGTGCGCTGGGACAGAGTGAGAATGGCGAGTCGGCAGGAACGTTTGCTTCCATGACTGGCGCGGAGCGGCTGAATGATGTGGTGCTCGTGGATCAGACGCCGATTGGCCGCACGCCGCGTTCGAATCCGATCACCTATATCAAAGGCTTCGATCTGATTCGTGAGCTTTTTGCGTCGCAGCCTGAGGCCAAGCGGCTTTCGCTTACGCCGGGGCATTTTTCGTTCAACGTGCCGGGCGGGCGGTGCAACGTGTGCGAGGGCGACGGCACGGTGACGGTTGAGATGCAGTTTCTGGCCGATGTGGAGCTGCCCTGCGAAGAGTGCGGCGGCACGCGCTACCAGGCGCGGATTCTCGAAGTGCAGTACAAGGGCAAGAACATTCACGAAGTGCTGCAGATGACTGTGAAGGAGGCACTGCGCTTCTTTACCGGACAGACGAAGCTGCTGGAAAAGCTCGCGGTGCTGGATGAGATCGGCTTGGGCTATCTGCGGCTGGGGCAGTCAGCTACGACACTTTCAGGCGGCGAGGCGCAGCGCGTGAAGCTGGCGGCGCATCTGGCCTCAGTGCGTGCAGCAAATGCTACAGCCAAGCCGTCGCAGGCCAGCCGTGTGCTCTACATTCTGGACGAGCCGACCACAGGATTGCACTTTGACGATGTATCGAAGCTGCTGACGGCATTTCGCAAGCTCATTGACGGCGGCGGATCGCTGGTGGTGATCGAGCATAATCTGGACGTGATCAAGAGCGCGGACTGGGTGATCGACCTGGGTCCGGAGGGCGGCGAGGGCGGAGGCAGAATTGTGGCCGAAGGCACGCCGGAAGAGATTGCCGCGAATCTGCATTCGCACACAGGCAAGTGGCTGGCGCGGGTGCTCTGAAGGCTGCTGATAGCAGCCGTAGAAACATCATGGCGGGCGCCTAAACGCGGCTTATGAGGATCAAAAATCCATTTTTCGTTATCGATTACGGTACCGATTTGCCATAGACCGCTTGGATTCGGTAGAAAGGTTGGAGCGATTTCGCGGAAGCCCATGGATTCCTGAGTTTCTGTGCCATTACCCTTGCATTCCGCAGGATCGTGAGTTTCGAGAAGGAAATCTCCACCTTGAGTATCCAAGCCGGGCCGATTGGCCAATCGCGACCCTCTGGTCTACACGAGACTTCGCATGCCGCACTGGTTCCTCAGGGACGCATGCTCGTCTTCTTTCTGGTTACGGCGCTTTTTTTTCTGTGGGGCATTCCCAACAATCTGAACGACATTCTCATTCGCCAGTTCATGAAGTCGTTCGAGATTAACCGTCTTCAGGCGGGCTTGGTGCAGTCGGCGTTTTACATGGGCTATTTCCTGCTCGCGCTGCCGGCCGGAGAGATCATGCGCAAGGCCGGGTACAAGACAGGAATTCTCATTGGCCTGTGTCTGTATGGCGCAGGTTGCATTCTGTTCTGGCCTGCGGCCATCGTTGCTCAATACTGGTTTTTCCTGACGGCGCTGTTCATTATTGCCAGCGGCCTGGCCTTTCTGGAGACGGCAGCGAGTTCGTTCATTGTGCAGGTTGGGCCTGTGGAGAGCGCGGAGCGGCGGCTGAATCTTTCGCAGGCCTTCAACCCTCTCGGCAGCATCACCGCGGTGCTGATTGGCGCGCGGTTCATCTTCTCGGGGGTCGAACTCAACAAAGCGCAGGTGGCCGCGATGCAGGCAGCGGGTACGTACCAGGCTTATCTCCGCTCCGAGACACTGCGCGTGATTGTGCCTTACGTTGCGTTGGGCGCGCTGGTCCTTTTCTGGGCGCTGCTCATCGGTCGTACGCCGTTCCCGCACATGGGCCTTGATTATTCCTCCGAAGCCGTGGCTGAAGAGCACGGGCCCTCCCTCATCAAGCGGAAGCATTTCGTCTTTGCGGTGGTGGCACAGTTTTTCTATGTCGGCGCGCAGGTGAGCGCCTGGAGCTACATGATTCCGTATGTGCTTGCCTACACAAAGTTGCAGGAACGCGCGGCCGGCTATCTGCTGACGGTGGCCCTGGTTTCATTTACGCTGGGCCGGTTTGTTTCGACATGGCTGCTTCGGTTCATCGCGGCTCCAAAGCTGCTTGGTATCTATGCGGTGATCAATGCCACGGTGTGCACTGTCGCTGTCATGCATCCGGGCAGCTTTGGTGTCGGCTGTCTTGTGGCGAACAGTTTCTTCATGTCGATCATGTATCCGACCATCTTTGCATTGGGCGTGAAGGGGCTGGGCTCGCGTACCAAAACCGGCGGCGCGTTCATTGTGATGTCGATTATCGGAGGAGCGGCCCTCACGCCGATTATGGGCAAGATCTCGGATTGGGACGGCGTGAACTTTGGCTATCTGGTGCCGGCGGTCGCGTTTATTGTGGTGGCACTCTACGCGTGGTTCGGTTCCCAGCCGGAAGCCGGAGAGATTGAACCGGAAGCGATTGCTTGAAGCTGAAGGCAGACAGGACTCAACGGGGCTGAAGCAGGATTGCTTCAGCCCCGTTTGCGTACTACTCCGCGACGACCGGATTGGTGAGCGAACCGAGTCCTTCGATTGTCACAGTCACGTTGTCGCCGGGTTTGAGCCAGCGCTTGGGCGTGCGGCCCATGCCGACGCCGGAGGGAGTGCCGGTGGAAACGATGTCGCCGGGAAGCAGCGGCGCGATGGATGACAGATACTCGATCAGCGCGGGGATGTTGAAGATCAGCTCGCCGGTGGTCGAGTTCTGCATAGTCTCGCCATCGATGCTGAGGCCGATGGCGAGCTTGTGCGGATCGGTAATCTCATCTGCGGTTACGATGGCCGGGCCCATGGGGCAGAAGGTGGGAAAGCTCTTGGCCATGGACCACTGCGAAGTGGAGCGCTGTATGTCGCGTGCGCTCACATCGTTGATGATGGTGTAGCCGTAGACATGCTCCAGCGCGGACGCGGCGGGAATGCGGAAACCGCCCTTGCCGATGACGAAGGCGAATTCGGCTTCGTAGTCGGGCTCAGCGGAGTTTTTGGGCAGCACGATGTTGTCGCCCGGTCCTACGATTGCCGTCTGCAGCTTGAAAAAGACAACTGGGAATTCGGGAAAGGCCATCTTGGATTCGATGGCGTGCTCGCGGTAGTTGAGTCCGATGGCGAAGAGGCGCGGCGGGTTGGCAAGCGGTGCTTGCAGGCGAACATCGGCGAGCTTGTGGCTGGGATGGGAGCTGGACTTGTCGATTGATGTGAAGCCGGCGGCGATGACGGAAAGCGTGTCAGTGTAAGCGCCGGAGAGATCGATGATCTGATCGTCGATGAGTGCGCCGGGGCGAATCCTGCCGTCGGCAGTTGAGAACGATACGAGCTTCATCCTAGAAACCTCCAGAATCAGGAACAGGGAATGATGTGTGTGGCACTATGCGGCTGTCCAGCCGCCATCGATGGTAAGCAGGGAGCCGCTGACGAAGGCAGCCTCGTCTGAGGCTAGATAGCGCACGGCAGAAGCGATTTCTTCAGGACGGCCCAGGCGTCCGACCGGCTGGCGTGCGCGTAGCTGTTCGCGGGTCTCTTCCTTGTTGTCCTTGTGAAATTTTTCGAGATAGCCCTCGACGAAAGGCGTTTGCACCGTGCCGGGACAAACGGCATTTACGCGCAGCGTCTTGGGGTATTCGACGGCGAGTTGGCGGGTCATGGCGATGACTGCGCCTTTGGTGGTGCAGTAGGCGAAGCGCTGCTTGATGCCGACGAGCCCGGAGACGGAGGCGATGTTGACGATTGTGCCGACAGCCTCATGATGCTGTGTGGCGGCGAGCAGCTGCGGCAAAAAGGCACGCGTGACCAGATAGACTGAGCGCACGTTCACGTTCATGAGCCGGTCGAAGTCCTCGGGCTCGGTGGCTTCAATAGAGCCAACATGGCCGATGCCTGCGTTGTTGACAAGGATATCGAGCCGGTCGAGTTGCGCGACGGCGGCCTGGATCGATTGCGGGCTGGTAACGTCGAGATGCACGGCTTTGGCCGAGCCGACGGCGACTGCGAGAGTTTCGGCTGCGGCGAAATTGATGTCGGCGATCCAGACGAATGCGCCAGCGCGTACGAGTTCCTTGACGGTGGCTTCACCGATGCCACTTGCGCCGCCGGTGACGAGCGCGCGGCGGCCGTCGAGGCTAAAGGATTGAGGTGTGGACGAATCCGTCATAGCGTCACGCTCTTAGCTCTTGCGCACGTCGGCCAGCACCTTCAAGTATGCGCGGGCTGTTTCGGTGATGGTTTCTGGCTTGCCTGCGTCGACGGCAGCGAGATTGACAAGATCGCTGCCAACACCGAGGGCGCGAGCGCCAGCGCGGAGAAAGCTTTCCGCCGTTTGCAGAGTGACGCCACCGGTGGGAATCACTTTGAGATGAGGAAACGGTGCGAGCAGAGCTTTCAGATAGCTCGAGCCGCCGACCGCGGAGCAGGGAAATATCTTCACGTAGTCCGCACCTTCGTTCCATGCGGTGATGGCCTCAGTGGGCGTGAGTGCGCCGGGGCAAGATACTTTGCCGTTTGCCTTTGTTGTTTTGATTACTTCGGGATGCAGGCTGGGGCTGACGACGAACTCCGCACCGGCTTCGATGGTGGCCTGCGCCTGATCGGCAGAGGTGACAGTGCCGGATCCCAGGAGAAGTTCGGAGCCGTAGGCCTTCTTGAGCTCCTTGAGCAGGTCGACTGCGCCGGGGACGGTCATGGTGACTTCAACAACGGTGACGCCACCCGCAACCATGGCTTCGACTACGGCGCGGCCCTGCGCGATGCTTTTTGCGCGCAGTACGGGGATGAGCCCGACGCGCTCGATGGTTTCCTGTGTAGTTTCTGGCATGAGTCCTTCTTTCGTTGCGCGGCTCAACGCGCGATGCGTGCGGAACCGCCTTTGATGAGGCGTTCGACTTCAGAGAGTGTGGCCATGCTGGTGTCGCCGGGGGTGGTCATGGCGAGCGCGCCATGGGCTACGCCGCATTTGACGGCCCATTCGATACCCTTGTTGGCGAGCATGCCGTAGATGAGTCCGGAGGCGAAGCTGTCGCCGCCGCCAACGCGGTCGAGAATGTCGATGTCGCGCTGCGGCACGTGCGTGATCTTGTCTTCATAGATCGCGATGGCGCCCCAGGCGTTGCGGCTGGCGGTGTGCGCGGTACGCAGCGTGCTGGCGATGAGCTTGAGGTTGGGATAAGCCGCTGCGACCTCGCGCAGCATCTCTTCGTAACCAGCGATGGGGAGCTCGTCGAAGTCTTCGCTGACGCCCTTAATCTCGACGCCGAGCATGGCGGAGAAGTCTTCTTCATTGCCGAAGAGCACATCGACTTTGCGGACGATTTCGCGGTTGACTTCCTGCGCCTTGGCTTTGCCGCCGATGGACTTCCAGAGCGAGTCACGAAAGTTGAGATCGTAGGAGACCGGCGTACCGTATTTGCGGGCGGCATCCATGGCTTCAACGGCAACGTCGGCAGTGGAGGCGGAGAGCGCGGCGAAGATGCCACCGGTGTGCAGCCAGCGCGAACCATTTCCATCCTGGTTGTTTTGCGGGCTGAAGATTGATTCCCAGTCGAAATCACCGCGCTTGACCTGGCTGATGGCGGTGTGACCGCGGTCGGAGCATCCGGCAGCGGCGCGCACGCCATAGCCGCGCTCGGTGAAGTTGAGTCCGTTGCGTACGGTACGGCCTACGCCATCGTAGGGAACCCACTTGATGAGCGATGCGTCGACACCACCCTGGAGGATGAAGTCTTCGACGAGGCGGCCAACGGGGTTCTCGGCAAGCGCGGTGGCGATGGCGGTACGCAGGTTGAAGCAGCGGCGCAGGCCACGAGCCACGTTGTACTCGCCGCCGCCCTCCCACGCCGCAAATTGGCGTGCCGTATGGATGCGACCTTCACCGGGATCGAGGCGGAGCATGACCTCGCCGAGGCTAAGACAGTCCCAACGGCGAGAGGAATCGGGAATTGAAAGTGTATTCATGGTCACCCAATAATTTAACGCATTGCGCTATGTGCGGTCTGTGATGGAATCGCGGTGTGGGACGGTCTTTGGGAGGGTGGTGATTGGGTACGGGGCGGCAGCGTAAACTGCTCTGGACATGGACCGGCCGGTTATGGCGTGGCCGAAACGATTTACGAAAGAAGGTAGAGGCAGAATGACAGAGCGGCGCAAGTTGCGCATGGGATTGGTTGGCGGAGGCCCCGGCGCATTTATCGGGCCGGTGCATCGCATTGCGGCGGAGTTGGATGGACGGATGGAACTGGTGGCGGGCGCGTTTTCGCAATCACCAGAACGCTCGCGCGAGGCGGGCGCGAAGTTTGGCATCGATCCGGCGCGCGCGTATGCAAACTACGAGGAGATGATTGCGGCGGAGAGCAAGCGTGCCGATGGGATCGATTTCATCGTGATCACGACGCCGAATCATCTGCATCTGCCGGTGGCGCTGGCGGCGATTGAGGCAGGCATTCCGGTGATGAGCGACAAGCCCGCAACGGCGACGTATGAAGAGGCGCTGGCGCTTGAGGCAGCGGTGAAGAAATCGGGGCTGCCCTATGGCTTGACTCATACCTATGCGGGCTATGCGATGGTGCGCGATGCGCGCGCCATGTTTGCCGCGCGGAAGTTTGGTGCGATTCGCAAGGTTGCGGTGGAGTATTTTCAGGGATGGTTGAGCAAGCCGCTGGAGACGACAGGGCACAAGCAGGCCGCGTGGCGGTCTGACCCGGCGCGCAGCGGCAAGGGGGGGGCGATTGGCGACATCGGCACACATGCCTTTCATCTGCTGGAGTACATCAGCGGACTTGAAGTGACGGCGATCAATGCGACGCTGCGCACGGTGGTGCCTGGGCGCAAGCTGGATGATGACTGCAATGCGTTTCTGCGCATGAATAATGGCGCAGAGGGAACGCTGGCCTGTTCGCAGATTGCCGCCGGCGAGATGAACGAGATGAGGATGCGGATCTATGGCGAGACGGGCTCGATCGAGTGGCGGCAGCAGGATCCGAACCGGCTGATTGTGAAGTGGCTCGATGGGCCGGAGGAGATTCACCATGCGGCGGCGGGTTATCTGAGCAAGGACGCTCTGGCGGTTGCGCGCGTGCCGTCGGGGCATCCGGAAGGATATCTTGAGGCGTTTGCGGTTCTCTATCGCGAGTTTGCGGATGCGCTGGTGGCGTGGAAGGGCGGCGATAAGAACCCGCTACCGGCTACGCTGCCGGGAATTACGGCGGGCGTGCGCGGCATGCGGTTTATCAACCGCGTGATTGAGAGCAATGAAAAGCAGGGCTGGGTGGAGTTCTAGATGGCGGCGATCCTTCTGCAGGACTCCCATATGAGGCGGAGATGCGACTGCGGCTGAGTATTCTTCTATTGTTGTGTGCCGTGAGCGGGGCCGCGGCCGCACAGTCGATGAAGCATCCTGGAGTGCTGGTGAGCCGGCAGCAACTGGACTTCATCCGGCAGCAGGTAAGGGAAAAGAAGGATCCTATCTACGGCGAGTATCTGAAGGCTGTCGCCAGTCCCTACGCTGCGCTCGATTACAGGGTGCTTGGTCCTCCGGAGACAGGCATTATTGATTGCGGCGCCTATTCGAGGCCAGATCATGGCTGCCATGCGGAAGATGAGGACGCGAGCGCAGCCTATCTGCAGGCGGTGTTGTGGTGGATCACGCGCGATCATCGCTATGCTGCGAACGCGATCCGCATTATGAATACATACAGCCGCAGCCTGAAAGGTTACACCGGCGCCAATACGCATCTGCAGGCGGCGTGGAGTGCGGAGACGTGGCCGCGGGCAGCGGAGATTATCCGTCACAGCCGCGCGGGGTGGAAACGAAGGGATGTGCAGGCTTTCAGCGAAATGCTGACCGGGGTGATTCTGCCGCTGATCCACGATGGGGCTCCGCATAATGTGGGCAACTGGGAGCTGAGCATGATCGAAGGCATGATGGGCATTGCTGTATTCACAGACGATCGTGTATTGCTCAATCATGCAGAAGAGATGTGGACGAAGCGCGTGGAGTCTTATTTCTATGCCGCGAAGGTCGATGGCGATCATCCCAAAGAACTCGTACCGATGACGCACGAAAAGTGGTTTGGGCAGGTTGTATTTGATGAAAGTACGAACGGAATTTCAGCCGAAACCTGCCGCGACCTTGGGCATACGGGTTACTCGATTGCCGCAACGATGGCTGCGGCGGAGACGGCGCATATCCAGGGCGGCAAGTTATATGAAAGCGAAGAACAGCGGCTGATTGGAGCGATGGAGTTTCACGCGCGCCTGCTCTTGAGGAAGGAGCCGGTGCCGACGGCGGTGTGCGGCGGCACGATTCGGTATGGCAGAGGATACACGTTCGGGATCGGCTACAACGAGTATCACAATCGTCTTGGCCAGCCGTTGCAGGAGACGCGGGCATGGCTCGATCATTTGCTTACAGAGCCGGTGCCGGTAGACGATCACATGATGGTGTTCGAACTGCTGACGCACGGTGAGGATGCGAAAGGATCGCAGCCGTAA
>DASZXD010000201.1:0-5880 GCA_035546015.1 Occallatibacter sp. | reverse complement strand
GCCTTCACCGGATGCGTCAGCACCGGTCCGTTCAGGGTCTGTGGTGTGCGGATTGCACCCGCGCCGCCAAACCCGCCCTGCGCACCGTCGTGCACCGGCACAGGCATCGTGTGCCTCTGCCACGGCTGCACGCGCGAATATACACCCCATCCGCCGCCCACAACCACAACCGCAATCGCCGCAGCAGCCGCCGACCGCAGCCACGCATTGCTCATCGTGCTTTTGCGGGCAGACGGCCACTCCAGCACCCGCCCCGGCTTGCGCGTCGCTGCATTCGCCAGCGCGGCATGCACACGGTCCTCGATACCTGCAGGTGCAGGAAGGTTCGCGATCAGCCGCAGCGTAGCCTCCGTATCCTTCACACCTGTATCCCGCTCAATTGGATTGTCGGTTTGGCGATTCATCGCAGACTCCTGGCATGATTCAGCAGTCCGGCCATCAGGTTGCGTGCGCGGAACAACCTCGAGCGCACGCTCGACTCGGTAATGCCGAGCACCGCCGCAATCTCCACGCTTGATAGCTCTTCAAAAGCCGAGAGCTGCAGCACCTCGCGCTCCTTTGCAGGAAGCTGCTCTACGCAGGCCAGCACATGCGCATGATGCTGCGCGGCTGCCGCCATCTGCTCGGCAGAGAGGCCGGTCGAAGGCAGCACCCGCGCCAGCTCCTCCACATCGTCTGTCTCGGGACGGGTCTTGGCCCGCCGCTTGCGGTCCAGCACGATATTCCACACAATGCGGATCAGCCAAACCCGGTGGTCGCGCACCTCGTCCAGCGTGTCGCGATGCCGCAGCACGCGCAGAAATGCCTCCTGCACTGCGTCCTCGGCGTCCGCCGGATTGCGCAAAACGGAAAAGGCTACGCGATAGAGCGAGCCTGCATACCGATCCACCAGCGTCGCAAGCACCGCTTCATCCGCCTGATCGCGGACCTCATCGGCTGCGGCGCTCGTAGGAATCTCCATCCAACCTGCGTAAATGGCCTGGCTGGTGCTCATGCATCACTAGACGCAGGCTCATGCGAAAGTGCTCGCGGTCGCGGGATTTGTGGCAGCGCGCTACTGCTTGGCCATCAGCTTCTGCGAAGCAATGGATCCGGCCGCGCCGTCCTTGTCCGCGTCCTTGATCTTGGCCCAGAGAGCGCGCGCCTGCTCCTGCTTGCCTTGTGCGGCATAGAGATCGGCCAGGTTGAGTTGCGCCACACTCGCAGAGACAGTCACCGAGGGCTTGGCGATAATCTCGTTATACGTGTCGATTGCCTGGCTGTCGCGGCCCGTCTGGTGGTAGAGCCCCGCCAGCGCAAGCTTTGCCAGATTCGAAATGTTGCGGTTCCACGAACTGGCCGCAGCTTTCAACTCGGTTTCCGCCTGCCCGTTCTGGCCAAGGTCCTCGTAGGTGACTCCGGCAAAATAATGCGCCTTGCTCGCTTGCGGCAGCCAGCTGAAGTCGTGCGCAATGGCTACAAACTCGCGGTTGGCCTCTGTGGAACGGGCCTGCGCCGTGGTGTAAGAGTTCGGCAGAGCCGGCTCGCCCGGCTGCGCGAGCGGCGTCGTGTATACATCCATCGCCGCACCCAGGGCCGCGTCGGCGGCAGAACTGCGCGTATTCCATAGAACAAGCGAAGCAATGGCCAGCAGCAGAACGGCGCCAGCGCTTATCACCCAGCGCAGCACGCCGGCGCGGTGCTCGCCAACCCAATCGGCGCTCGATTTGGCGGCCTGGGCAAATTTGTCGTTCTTCAGGGCATGACGGGTTTGTGTATCCACTGGGTTCTTCTTGTCCTTCGCTGATTGACTTGCAGGCGGGGGCCAAAAGGCTGAATCACTGCGACTGCAACCCAATTAGTTTATCAGTGCAATACGGCGATTTCCAGTGAACCAGCAGCGCGCCAATAGCCGGTCTTCGTCTTTTGAAAAGGCCCGGCTTCAGTCCAGCCAATAATAGCCGCCAAATCAGCGGGGCTTGAGTCACTGAGGAATGTCCTGCGCTGAGAACTTCCGCGAAAATAACCAGGCTAGCGCCCGTTTCCGCCAAAGCGCAGCGCTCGGATGCGCTCGATGGCCGAGTTCACGTTCGGACTCTCCTGCACTGCCGAAAAGCCCTTATCGATCAGCGATTCCACAAACTCCTGCACGCTCAGGCCGCGTGCCTGTGCGTCGCGTACCATCTCGTCGGAGATCGTTACATTGATTTGCATGAATATAAAATTCCTATTTCTGTTTATCGGCACCGCACGGCGAAGCAACACCTCAGTTTTGCACTTCCGCGGCTTGATATCCGGGCGTCAAGTGGCCCAATCTTCAGCGGTGTGTGTTATTCACGAATCGCCGAAAGTGGGAAAGCGCCGATCTCAGCCTTCTGCCCCACCAACTTGCCCTACACAAGCTGGAGCGATAGGCTAAAAGCATGTACGAGGACTTCCACGTAACCGACCGCTGGACCGGCGAGGACCTGCACATCCGCTGGAAGGGCACGATGGTGGCCATCGCCACCCGCCATGCTGACGCCGTCGATATCCGCTTCGACGTCAACGGCCGCCCCATGTGGATCGCGCTGCCCTGCATCGCCTGGGTCGAGCAGAAGAAACGCTCCGAGAAAGTCATCACCGACCAGCTCGCTGCGCAGATCGCCGGCCGCTACCTCCGCCAGCTCATCGAAGAAGGCTACGATGCCCAGCGCGAGGTCTACACCATGAGCGTGGAAGAAGTGCTGTCACACCTCGACGCCGTGGTAGACGAAGCCAGACAGCAGGGCTTCATACCGACGCTGCCGGTCATAGCGTAACGGCATCCGCTTTCAGCAGCCCACTGGTTTCGAAGCGCGGATATCGCAGCCCCGCTGTTTATTGTCCCAATTACGACTTCTCCGGATGCGCCCACGCATAAGCCGTTCCCATCCACGAACCGCGTTGCGCAGGTTCAGACAGGTGCGGAATCAGCGCCCATATTCCGATCAGCGCCAGTCCCACCAGGTTCGGAAACAGCAGCGGAGCCAGCGGCGGCGCGCCATTCACCAGCTTGTCAAACAGCAGGCTCTCCGGCTCGATCATATTGGCCTGCATGTGAAAGAAAAATCCAAGCACGCCGACCAGCGCCTGCACCAGAAGCACTACGAAGCATGCATCCAGAAATCGCCGGTTGACCTCATGGACCAGAGGCACGATCAAAAAGCCTGTGGCAAACGCCGACGAGATCACCGGAATCCACTCGGTACTTACGAAGAAGCCGTTCGAAGCGTGATCGGTCAGCGAGAGAACGAAGTTGCCAAAGAACCCACCCAGCGCCATCAGGATGACCCACCGTGCCCACTCCACGCTCCGCGCCGCTACCATACGATTCACGAGCAGCAGAAAGCCCAGCCCGGTATACGCAAGCGGCGCCGCAAAGGGTGCAGCATAGGTCAGACTTTTCAGCGTCCGGTCGAGAAAGAAACGGCTCTCCAGGTGGTAAAGCACTCCCCCCAGGCCCACCAGGACTGACAGCCAGCCCACCAGGTACCCAAAGTCGCGCCACGGCGCCTGCAGCTTCCATATCCACCGCAGCAGAATGCCGGCCGCAAGCAGCAGCGGCGCACACATTGAGAAGAAGAGTGGGATGTACTCAGCCTCCCTGCGAAACTGATTCATCGAATGCGCGATGTAAATATCTGCCGCAAGAATCGCAAGGTTCACCGTAACAAAAATCTCGATCCACAGCACAGGATCGTGCGCCCACTTCAGCCGCGGATGCAATATGAGCGGACGCACGCGATCGAGTAACTCACTTATGCCCATGTTCTCTCCGCAGCGCGTCGGCTTCGCTTTGCAGCTCAACCGTCTTGGCTAGCAGTTCGTAGTTGCCGTGCCACTGCACAAAATCGGCTCCGCCCATAAAGGCTCCGTGCTTACTTGTGCGGCCGTCATAGTGCCAGAGGTTGAAATAGGTAAAGTCGATGGGATGCGAGAACGGCGGCCCGGTCAGCGTGCCGTCCTTGTGGAGACCATCCACAATCGCCTGCGCAGCCAGCACCTTTGCGTTCGTGCTGGCAATCACTTCTTCAGCCTGCTTATAGACGCGATCCACAAGCGCCTGCGTATGACACTGCGTGCACACCTGTTTCATGTTGACCTGCGCCTGCAGATAGTTTGGTCGATGCGTGCTCACCGTCGCGGCCAGATACCAGCTCAGCCGGTCCGATGGATTATGCGTCATCTTGAGGCCGTTGATGCCGCTCATATGGCAGGTCGCGCAGGTGGGCACGAACATGTCGCGCGTAGTGAGCGTACGCGGGTCGGCTTCCAGGTTCAGCAAATTGCGCTGCGCAGCAAACATGACGCCATGCTTTGATTCGTTGTAAATCTCCATCTGCGAGTGGTCGGGTCCCATGTGGCACTGGCCGCAGGTCGAAGGCAACCGCGCCAGCGCAACCGAGCTGGTATGGCGCGAGTGGCACTCGGTGCAAGTGCCAATGGTGCCATCGTCATTCGGCTTGCCGATCGAGTGGCACTGTTCGCAGCCTGAGGTCACCGCCGGATGTCCTTCAGGCAGCGTAAGTGGATTCGGAGGCCGCTTTGTACCTCCCGGCTGAAACTCTTCGCTGAACGCAACCTGCTCCGGCGTCAGCCCGGCAGAGCCATGCACGGCGGCCCAGCTCGGAGCAGCGTGCCGGCTGCGCAGAAACTCCTGATAGATGCTCTCGTGGCACGACCGGCAGTTGCCTGCCGTCAGGTGTGTGCTGATGACGAATCCGTGATGGTCCTCTTTCTGCTGGCCTGCCGCCGGCTGATGGCAGTCGAGGCAGTTGACGCCCTTCTTTGCGTGCACTGACATCTGGTACTCATGCACAACTGAGTACTGCAGGCGCGCGTGACACTCGGCGCACTTGCCCGACGCGCGAACGAAATCGGCCGTCGGCTGTTCAGTTTCAACCTGAGGCCGCGCCCGATTTACCAGAAATGCTCCAACAATCAGAGAGAAGCCGATCACGACAGCAAGAAAGACCGAACGGAACGACATGCACCCCCCGTACACCTTTGGCAAGCTCAAAGGCCACGCAACAAATCTGCACCCACAAAAGCAATGTCTGGCTATCTGAAACAAACAGGCGAACCTTAACCGCGCCGAACGATCCGCGCCTGTTTGCCAGCGGACATTGTAGCTGCTCAGGCAGGCAAAGAACAGTTAAGAGATTTTGAGAATAGAGTTTAGATATAAAGCACAAAAGCCATCCCGGAAGGGATGGCTTTTGTTTGAACTAATGCCGGCGATCACCTAATCTCCCACACAGTCGCCCGTGCAGTACCATCGGCCCAGCGAGGCTTAACTTCCGTGTTCGGGATGGGAACGGGTGATCCCTCGCAGTATGGTCACCGGCAAGTTGAGGCGTTTTGAAAGCGTGAGGCGCATCGCGCCGGGAGCTTTCAGCCGAAATCCTGAGTCTGTCTTGTGGACGAAGGATCTGCGGTTCGCCTTAATCTTGGTTGGCGCTTGGCGGGTGGTTGCCCGCAGCCTGCCGCAGCTTCAACTCGACGTCCGGCTTGTTTCTGCCGAAGCGCGCGAGGAGCGCGGATTGCAATCTGGCGCCAAAAAATCTTGAATGAAACGAAATGCATTGGGATACAAGGCTTATCCAGAAGAGGTCCGCGGAAGTTACTGCGCGGAGTTAATTCTATGGAAAAGCCAAACGGGCGATTAGTACTGGTAAGCTACACGCATTACTGCGCTTCCACACCCAGCCTATCAACCAGGTCGTCTTCCTGGGCCCTTCAGGGAGATCTCATCTTGGAGCGTGCTTCCCGCTTATATGCATTCAGCGGTTATCACAACCGAACTTCGCTACCCAGCCGTGCCCTTGGCAGGACAACTGGAACACAAGAGGTTCGTTCATCCCGGTCCTCTCGTACTAA
>DASZXD010000200.1:0-11635 GCA_035546015.1 Occallatibacter sp. | reverse complement strand
GGCGCCCTCGTTGTGCGGGCAAAACGGTAAGTATCGGGGAACAGGTAACCCTCCAGGCTTTTCGCCTCTGGATCGAGATCGGCTACCAGGCTTGTCTGGTTGACGGCTGCGTCCAGGAAATCCTTACGCGTATCGAAGCCTGCCTGTTCCACACGCGCAGCGATATCAAAGATGTTCGAACCCTCAGGGACTACGAGCGCCCTGGTGTAAACGTCGCCGCGTGCAATGCGGTCGTAGACCTCAACTGCGGAGGCCGGGTGATCGAACCGGTACTCTCCGGCTTTGAGTGTTCTACGCCTCCACGCGCGCAGCAGGTAGAAGGCATACTGGCTGCGAAGCACACCAGCATCCTGGAGTTGCTTCCCAATCCGCAGCGCTGATGAGCCCGTGGCAAGGTCGACAAACATTTCAGTCGACGGTCCGTAGGGAGCAAAAATCAGCCATCCAGCCGTTCCAGCAACGAATAGGCAAAGAAGAAAAATTACCAGCAGAAATTTTGCCGCAGCCGAACCGCTTTCTTTCCTGCTTTTCCGTTTGCGTCTTGCCATTCGGCTGGTTTCAATCCTTCAATCACTTAGGACGCAAAAAGCACCCTTCTGGACTCTCTTTTTGATTGTACCGGGTGGCGAGGGGCGAAATTTAATCCATTGCCTTTAAGCTGGTTTCGGAGGGTGCTGATCTGGATTCGGCGAAGCAGCCGCGTTATCTCGGCCTTGATGTCGGCAACCGCCGGATCGGAGTAGCCGTATCGGACGAGCTTGGCCTGACGGCGCAACCGGTAATGACGCTGGAACGCCGGCGCAATACGCGCGAGGACCTGCGCTCACTGGCGCGGCTTTGCCGGCGGTTCGGGGTTGTGGGCATCGTCGTAGGGAACCCTGTTCATCTGTCGGGTGAGTTGAGCTCGCAGACGGTTAAGGCACAGGCATTTGCCATGGCTTTGGGGGAGCTGACCGGCCTGCCAATTCATATGTGGGATGAACGGCTGACCAGTCACGAGGCGCACCAGATTCTTTATGAAGCCGGCCACGCGCGGCAGGAGCACAGGAGGATGGTAGATCAGGTGGCCGCGACACTGATTCTGCAGGGGTTCTTAGACGGGCACGGAATAGGTAATCGGGAACAGGGAACCGGAAGCGAGGAGTTGAAGAATTGAGGCGAGTTATGCAGACAGGGCAGAATCTTCCGAGCTATCTCTTTTGTGTATTGTGAGCAGACAAGTTAATTCGCTTGGTTGAGGAGAAAAGCTCGGTGCCGGAGCTATTCCCTGTTCCCGATAGCCTGTTCCCCGCCTCTCCCGCGCGTATAATGAAGAGTCAAGCACTTTTACCTCACGCGGTTTGAGCTTCCCCACTCGCCGCCACGGACAATGGATGCCGGAACACATCAAGAGAAAACTTCTCGATGAGATCAAGCAGCTAGAGCATGAGCTTGCCCATGAGCTGCCCGCCGAGATCAAGAAAGCCGTTGCGCTCGGAGACCTTTCGGAAAACGCCGAGTATCACATGGCCAAACAGCGGCAGGATTTTGTGAATGCGCGGCTTGGCCAGTTAAAGAGGCGCATGGCAGAGCTGTCGCTCGTTAACCTTTCGAATATTCCTCGCGATAAGGTGGGCTTTGGCTCGACGGTGGTTGTGTATGACTCGACCAAGGATGAAGAGATTCTCTATCGCCTGGTGACCAGTGAAGAATCGGATGTCGCCAAAGGGCTGATCTCCACCACTTCGCCTATTGGCCGCGGCCTTGTGGGCAAGCAGGTGGGTGACGTAGCTACCGTTGTGACGCCTAACGGCAAGCGCGAGTTGGAGATTCTGAAACTGACGACTGTCCACGACGAAGCCGATGACGATGACGAAGATTCGGCTGACAAACAGTAGTAGCAAGGAAATCTGGAAATGACCTGGACAAGCGCATTCGGCCGCGGCTGCGGTTGGCTTCTTGACCGCATCGTGCACGGGTTGGCGCTCACGCGTATCTCTCCCAACGTACTCACCTTTATCGGGCTGGTGATCAACATCGCTGCTGCGTTTCTGTTTGGCCATGCCAACTCGTCGAACGGAGACCAGATGTTTTTCTATGCCGGGCTGGTCATTGTTGGCGCGGGCCTCTTTGACATGGTGGATGGGCGCGTGGCGCGCCGCACCAACCAGGTGACGGTCTTCGGTTCGTTCTTCGATTCGGTGATCGATCGCTATTCAGACGTGGTGTTGTTCTTTGGCCTGCTGGTATATTACGGACGCATCAACCGCTTTCGATACGTGGTGCTGGTGGCGTTTGTGATGGTGACATCCCTGATGGTCAGCTACACGCGTGCGCGGGCTGAGGCGCTAATCGGCAGCTGCAAGGTGGGCTTCATGGAGCGGCCGGAGCGGATTGTGCTGGTGATCCTGGGCGCGCTGTTCAATCACTGGGGTGTGATGGGGCCAGTGTTGTGGGTGCTCGCGGTGCTCTCGACGATCACGGTGATTCACCGCATCACATACACCTATTCGAACACCAAACACCTTGCGCCGCTCACATAGCGGCTCTATTGTTTTTTCTTCCACTCCTCATACGAGATGCGTGGGATCGTGATAAAGGCGTCCCGCGTGCGGACGTAGTTGCCCAGGCCATTCATGCGGCCGATGGAGTGCAGCTCCTCGGCGTGAACATAAGGGCCGGCAGGATCGACATAGCGATCTTCGACATAGATATTCACCACGCGGCCCAGGATGATACGCGAACGGCCGATCTCCATCGTGGTGTATTCCCGGCACTCGAGCGCGGCATGGGCTTCGGCGAGACGTGGCACTTTCACCTTCTGCGAGGGCAAAGTCGTAAAACCTGCGATATCCACTTCGCTCATCTCGGAAGGGAAATCAGTGGCGCAGATATTCATTTTTTCTGCGATATCTTCCGTGACAACGTTGATAACGAATTCGCCCGTGCGGCGGATGTTGCGGGCTGTGTCCTTGGGAACGAAGCGGCTATCAGGTCGATTGGTCACGCCGATACCAACGATGGGTGGGTCTGTGCAGAGGTAGTTGTAGGCGCTGAAAGGCGCGGCATTAAGATGGCCCTGCTCGTCCATACTGGTAATGAGCGCGATGGGGCGAGGCGCGACCAGCCCGACAAGAAGCTTGTAGGTTGAGCTGCCGGGGATTGCATCGATGTCAAAGTGCATGCGGTCTTCCTGATCAGCAGTTCACCATCACGGTGGAGCAGCCCGCTTTGGGTGCGCGCCACTGTACCAGGAAGTTAGTCACCGACGAGGATTCCATGCGGCGCATGGCCTCGAACTCACCTTGCTTCTGGCTGTAGAGGAGCTTGCCGCTGTCACTGAGCACAGCGAGAGCGGGCACTCCTTTCTGGAGCGGAACCCCATAACGCTCGGCAATGTCGACGTTCTCGTCCATGTGACCGATGTTAATGTGCACCAGCACAAAGTTAGAGTCGAGAATGGGCAGATTCTGCGGGTTGTGGAAGTAAATATCAAGGACCTGGCAGTCGCCGCACCAGTTGCCGCCAAAGTCGAGCAGGATGCGCTTGTGCGTAGTAGCAGCAGTTTTAAGAGCAGCGGCCAGGTCAGCTCTCGCCTGCGAAGGGTCGGGATAGATGACGTGTTCCGCTGGGTGCGCTGCGCTGACGGCTATCAGAAGTGACAGGGACACTGCAAAGAACTTGAATCTCTTCATGGTGGGCAACCTCCACAACTTTTTTCAGTCTGCCATACTCTGCCCCAAACGTTTCAGAGCGGTGACACTTTCAAGCCTTTCCGTGCGGGGACGTAGGAGTTTAACCTGATAATTGGATGCGAAACCGCGCGGAAATACGCAAAAGGCTGGAATCGGCTGCCTACCCCGACCTGGGAACGATGATGGAAGGGTATGCCGCAGGAGCGGTGGAACTGGGCGCGGGAGAGTTCGAGCAAAAGCTGGACTACAGTTCCGAGTCGATCGATGCGCTGGATGAGATTCTGATTCTGGTGAGCGAAAGCCCTGAGCTGGATATCGATTTCGAAGTGCGCCTGTGGGGCAGTTATCTGGGCGAGGTGCTGCGGCAGCGCTACGCGGGAAGCTGGGAGATGACGGTCTATCCTGGTGGCGCAACGGCAGTTCCGGCAGTGGATGTGCGCGGATCACGGCTGTTTCCGCTGATGAAGGTCTACCGCAGGTTGACCGCAGGTGAAGAGGAAGACCTGCACAGTTTTTTTGCCATGGTGACCGAGCGGCTGGGCCGTCCAGCGCAGGTCAACTGATCTCGATTTTCTGAAAGCCCATCTGTCAACCCGGTTCGCGCGTGTGAGCCGTTCTGTGCGACAATAATCGCTGAACTGGCGTGCCGCGAAGATTGCGGTATGCGGAGGGAATATCCATGGGTGATCTACTTCAGCCATGGCACCTGGTGGTGCTGGGCGTAGTTGCATTCCTGCTCTTTGGCGCCAAGCGGTTGCCGGAGCTGGGCAAAGGATTGGGCGAGGGTTTAAAGGGCTTTAAAGAGGGAATTCGCGGCGTGACTGAGCCTGCTCCGCCGGCGCAGCCGGTGCAGCAGAACACGGCAGCGGCAACTCCTGTGAACTCAGCTCCGATCGAGCCCAAATAAGCCGTTTCGTTGAGCGTGGTTGCAGCAACATGCCGCATCCGCCGGCAGAGATACGACACGTTAAGGGCCTGTGCACGCGCACAGGCCTCTGTGCATCTGCGGAAGTTTTATGTGCTGAGCAGGAGGACTGCGGCGAGCGCCAGTCCCATGCCTGCGAACTGGCGGCCGGTTGGATGCTCGCCGAGCACTAGCGCAGCAAGCAAAATAGTGATTGCTGGGTAGAGAGAGGCGACGAGCGCTGCTACATCGAGCCGGCCGGCACGTGCGGCCATAATGTAAAAAAGATTGCCGGATGTGTCGAGCGCGCCAGCGAAGAGGCCGATCCACAGAAAGCCGTTACGCGGCGCTATAGGCCGCCTGACTGCCACGACAAGCAGTAATGCTGCGACGCCGGCGGCTCGGGTCCAGGTCATCGCCCACAAGACGCCGCCTGTGCTGGCCAGCTTGAGCAAAATGAGTTGCGTGCCAAAGCCGCATCCAGCGAATGTCCCTAACAAGAGGGCTGTGCGCTGCGCAATCGCTGTAGTTGTAGATGTCGATTGCACATCAGGCCGGTGGGTAATGAGCCAGATAGCTACACAGCCCGCGGCGAGACCGCCGAGATTGGCGGGCCCCGGCAGACCGTCGTGCAGGAAAGAGAAAGCTACCGGCACCCCGGCGGTGAGCAGCCCGGTGAGAGCCGCCGTCAAGCCCATAGCGCCCATGGCCAGCGCACGATAGAAGGCTGCAAGCGAAAGCGCCCCGATAAAGCCACCTACAATGGCGCAGAAGCTCGAATACCTGTCCGGCAGAGCGAGGTGCAGCCCGAAGCAGACCGTGAGCAGTGCTGCGAGCGAGAGAATTTGCCCTGAAATGACGACCAGAAGAGCCGGTGCGCGACGTGCGCCCAGCCCGCCTACAAAGTCAGACCCGCCCCACGAGGCGGCTGAGATCAAGCCCAGGCCGGCCGAGGCCCCCGATCCGGCCACAGGCTATTTGTAGTCCTGTGCTGAGGGATAGTAGCCACGCTTGGCGATCACGTCCAGATCAGGCCGATCGACACGCACATCAATGCTGCGGTACCTGCCGTCGTAGATCGATTCGTGGCTCAAATAGCCCAGCGTGTACTGGTTGCGCGCCTCTTCGGCGATCTTGGAGTAGCTCTTTTCAATGCCGTTGATGCCGCCCTCAGAATCTGTATCGCCGCCAGTGGCTACGGTGTATTTGTAGAGGATGTTGTCATACATGCTGAAGGGCAGGTGGAAGCGATCAACCCAGCCTTCGCCCCAGCGGGCGGAGTCGCCCACCAGCGTGGCGTAGACAGTGATCTTGTTGGTCTGCAGATACTTGACGACCTCTTTCCAGGTGGCCTTGCTGCCGTACTCCTTGCCATCAGAGATCACATAGATCACACGGCGGCGCTCTTTGGGCCGTGTGGAGAGTTCCTTGGCTGCGGCCAGGATGGCGTCGTTGAGTGTGTGAATTTCTTTGGGGATGGTGATAAAAGAACCATTACCCGCGGAGCGGCCAGGCTGGAGATTGGGATCGACGCAGTTGCCGTTCTGGCGGATGCTGCAGCCGGCAAGAGGACCATCGTTGATGGGAACCATGGGGTCAGTGCCAGTGGCCTGAGCAAGCGACAGCACCGCTGGCAGCCGGTTACCCTGTGCGCCCGTAAAGCCTGTCCACTCCTTAGGGCCGTTGCTGTAAGTAAATACAGCCGCTTCATCATAGGGCGTGAGCGCACCCTGAATGGCACCCATTGAGGTGTTTACCTTGTCCATC
Organism: Occallatibacter sp.; assembly: GCA_035546015.1. Taxonomy (GTDB): domain Bacteria; phylum Acidobacteriota; class Terriglobia; order Terriglobales; family Acidobacteriaceae; genus Telmatobacter. Next base: position 5,290 of record DASZXD010000200.1, on the reverse strand, counting down.
ACGTTCGAAGGCAGGCTCTGATCGATGACAAATGCAACCGACAGCGGCTGCGGATCGACGCTGAAGAAGTTCAAATGGACGAGGTTGCCATTTTCATAAACCTTGAAGTTGCGCCAGGTGAGACCGGCGACCTGTCTCTGCTTGGAGTCCTTTACCGTGACCGGAACCTCGACGAAGTTCACTTCCACGACAAAATTCGCAATCGGTCCTCCGGAGGGTGCCTGATCCTGCGGATTATTCGAGGGCACGGGCTGCTGGCTTACCGGAGGTGGTGGAGGGGGAGCGGCGGGTTCTTCGGGAACAGCCGATGAAGGGACCGCAGAAGACGAAGGCGTGGTGTCAGCAGCTGCTGGGCCGGTGCCTTCGCCCGGCGTAACAGCGCCGTTGACTCCCGGCAGCGGAGGCGGGGCCTGCGGAGTGGGGGCATCGGGTACAGATTGCTGGTTCTGGGCCAGAGCCGCCGTGTCCATGTTCAGGCTCAGGCCAATCGAAACAGCCAGTGCCGCTACCGCAAGACCAGATCTCACAGGTACTTAATCCTCCCTCGATCCCGTCTTCGCACAAGCGCGAAGAACCTATGCACGGCCCGCGCGAGCCGCGAGTGTGCACCTGACAGAGTATCAGACGCACGGGAGGCCCACAGGTTGCCCTGTCCGGCTTGCAGAGAGCGAATATGCTTTCTTCGAGCCCCAAAATTCGTCTAATCTGCCAGCATGAACATGCGATCCATAGTTGCCCCCGCCTTGTTTAGCCTGCTGTGTATGCCAGCAGTCGTGCGGGCGCAACTTGCACCCTCGCCGGATGCACCGCCGGTGAGTACTGCCCCGGCTCCTCCACCCGATGAGACGCCGGTAGCCACCTTCAAGGTGAACGCCAATCTTGTGGATCTGTTTTTCACCGTGAAGGGCAAGGGCGGCGAACTTGTGCCGCATCTGACCAAGAACGATTGCACGGTTCTTGAAGACAAGGTGCCGCAGACGCTTAAGAACTTTGTGGCAGAGACTGACCAGCCCCTTACGCTGGGCATCATGTTGGATACATCAGGCAGCCAGCAGCGTGTGCTACCGCTCGAGCAGCAGGCCGGCAGCGAGTTTCTGGAACGCGTTATACGCCCCAAGGACGAGGCTTTTCTGCTTTCCTTCGATGTGAATGTGGATCTGTTGCAGGACTTTACGAACAGTCCGCGGTTGCTGGCCCGCGCCATGAACAAGGCTGAGATCAATACTGCTGGCGGCAACGGGGCCGGAGGTATTCCAGGCGCTGGCGGTGGCACAGTACCGACTGTAGGAGATCCCAAAGGAACATTGCTTTACGATGCGGTCTATCTGGCTTCGACGGAGAAATTGAACCAGGAATCAGGCCGCAAAGCGCTGATTATTCTTACCGACGGCGAGGACCAGGGCAGCCGCACCAAGATTGCCGACGCGATTGCCTCGGCACAGCGGTCGAATGTGATCATCTATGTGATCCTTATCGCTGACCGGGGACTCTATTGGGATCAGGGCATGGGCTATTACGGCTACTCTGCGGCGAAGCGTATTGCCGAGGAGACGGGCGGCCGCGTGATCGACGTAGGCAACAACGGTCCAAAGCTGCGGGCTGCCTTCGAACAGATCGAAGACGAGCTGCGCACCCAATATGTGGCCAGCTATACACCATCGAATACCAAGCTCGACGGAACTTTCCGGCGTATCGCCGTGCAATGCGGTGATGGCATGAAGGTGCAGGTGCGCAAGGGTTACTACGCCGTTGCACCTGATCAGCAATAGCGATCTGGAGTTGTACGGCGCACAACTGCGGAAAAATTACACAAGCCTGTAAAGAATTCATTGTGCGTGAGTGCTGCGAATAGTCTGCGTATCGCCGCCCGAACTCGCGCGCTCTTGTGCAACACTTTTCCATTCAGCAAATTCCAGTCCATTTAGCACCAAGGTAATGTCCTGCGCGCACTCCGCTGCGGAACTGGCACAACAACTGCTTCTTTGAACAGCATCAAACGTTTCGATTCCGGTTTTTCCGGGACGTGCGAAATACATTACGGAGATAAACAGCGATGAGAATCACCAGTTGGTTTGGAGCTGCGGTCCTTCTTGTTTCCGCTCTTTCGCTCGCGGCGCAACAGGCAGGCGTTTCGGCGCAAGAGAGCGCATCTGCCGGCTCGCACGTGAATGAAAATGCGAATACTGCCGCGGGAGTGCATCCTGGTAGTGCGAATGGTGCTGCAATAGGTTCAGCATCGACCGGACATGCAGCTGCGTCGGCCGCTTCATCGTCGAGAGTTGCTTATTCGGCTGAAAATATGCGCAATGTTTCAGGTGAGCTCGAAGGCAAGCTGGATTCGAAGACGGCGAAAGTCGGTGAGCCCGTTGTGCTGAAAACGATGGGGAAGATGAAGACAGCGGATGGGACCGTAATTCCCAAAGGAACGCGGCTCCTGGGACATGTGACTGAGGTGCAGGCGCATGACCGTGCTCATGCAGAATCGGAACTGGGCCTTGCGTTCGATCGCGCGGAACTGAAGAATGGACAGAGCTTTGCCATCCAATCGATGATTCGCTCGGTTGGGCCGAGTGCCAGTGCGCTTGCTGCGGAGCAGATGGCTTCAGACGACGCGCTGGATACACCCATGGGCGGTGGAGCCATGAGCGGCGGGGGACGTGCCGCAGGCGGCGGCCGGTTGATTGGTGGCGCCCCGCTTGCCGGTGCTGCGAACACTGTGGGTAGTACGACCGCCCAAGCCGGAGCAGGGCTGACCGGTACCGCAGACAGCACGCTTCACACAGCAGGAGGTGTTGCGGGCAATGCAATGGGTGATGTGGGTGCTGGAACTCATGTAGTCAGCAGTGCCGGCGGCGGGCTTGTAGCGCATGCTACTGGTGTGCCGGGAGTGATGCTCGAAAGCGGCGTGTCGGATTCCACATCGGGTGTTCTGTCTGCCTCCAGGAGGAACGTGCACCTGGACAGCGGGACGCAGATGGAAGTTGGAATTGTGACCACTGCGAGACAGTAAGCGAGACACTCTGTATGAAAAACAAGCAATAAAAATTAGAATGCCGGGCATATGCCCGGCATTTGTCTCGTCACCGAACACTTTATTACCTTTGGGGCGCTTCCCGGTAATCTGGTGCAAAATATGGCATTTCGCTAGTATCGGCGGTAGTTGAGAAAACTTGAGGCCGGTCCGAAAAAAATCGGCCACTGCTTATTTACCCCAAGGAGTCTGCCATGAAGATCAATTGCACCGTCGAGGAAGGCTACGAGATTAGCCCTCGATTTCGCCAGACCGTGGAAGAGCGTATTGCGCGCCTTGAGCGCGATGCAGCCAGCGATGAGGCGATGGTAGCGCAGCTTGAGGATCCCGATCACATTCGGAGACAGATGCGGCTCGTGGTGGCACAACGTGCAGAGGCCTTGCGTATGCGCATCTTTTTGGATCGCGCCAAGACGCGGCTGCCGCGCCCGCTGATTGCGTTGTAACCTTTCCCCCGATCACGTGTTTCATGCTGGCGCTCCCTATGGGCGCCAGCATTGTTTGTGGGGTAATAATCCGTTTCTGCTGACGAGGTCTGAATCTGCGTAGAGCTGTTTTGTAAAACCTGCGGATCGTCAGACGGCGCACTGTGAACCTGCGGATCATGGCGACAAACAGCTCAGCTCGCGGGCCGTGCTAGCTTGGCCCGGATCGCTACGGTATTTCGTGCAGCCGCGTCAGCGATGAGCTCGTGATCGTTGATGCGCACCAGGACTCCTTTGAGCGTATTTACTGCGGCATCAAGTTCGTTGTAGTCCTGCTGAGATATCTTGCCCCACTCGCGCTGCTGCGAGGCCATGGTCATGTAGTGAGTGAGAATACCGGTGAGTGAGAGATCGGCCTGAATGGGTGTGGCTTCGGCCCTTTGTACGACTGGCTGGCTCTTGACTCTCTGCCAGAGAGTCTCGAACTGTGTGTGATCGATATGCAGCATGAAAACCTCCTGATGCAGGCGATGCAATCAGAGCGTGATGTTGGTCGCGGAGACCTGTGTAATGTCGATCGAGTTCAGGCTGATGCCCTGGATATCCACGGGCACGCCGATGTTTTTCAGGATGGCCTGCGCAACCGTTCCCGTAAACGCGACACCCTGCAGCGCCAGTGAGCCGATGCTTACATAAGCCGTGGGCGTGACATTTATGCCGCCACCCAGAACACCGAGCGAAATGGACAGCGACTGCTGCGAGGCGGTGCCATTGAAGCTCACCGGCGCTGTCGTTTGGATGTCGGACGCATTCACCGACGGAATCTGGACGGGGCCAAGCATGGCGCTGGGAAGCACGATGCTGGAGTTGGGATGGAAGTCCTGAATAGATACCTGTGCTGCAGTTGCTTCGGGAACCTGAATGCTGCCGATGCTGATGGCGCCAAAGCCCAGGCCACTGAGCGTGAAACCATCTTTGGGAAGCGTCATGTTGGTGGCTGTGATGCCGGCAAGATTGCCACCGCCGAGATCGATCGAGGTAACGGGCGCGAAGGCTGCGTTCAGGCTGGCCAGAGCGAGGTTGGGAATGCTGAGCGGAATGTTGCCGAGCGATGGAATGGAGACATTGCCGAGATCGAGAGCGAAGGAAAGGCTGCCCAGATCGGCAGAGCCTGAGTCGCTCCAGAAGCCCAGGTTGATCCACCAGTTGAACTGGAAGTCCAGCGTAATGACAACCCGCACGTTTTGGAGCGCTGCGCTGCCCGATGCAATATCGAGTGAAGTTCCGTGAAGGGCAAGCTCGCCAATGGTGACGCCGCCCAGCACAATCTGATCTACCTTGATGTCGGCCAGCGTAGCCGAGGCACCGGTTGCCTGGGCAATGTTGATAGTCTGCGCCATATTCCACAACCTCCAATACTTTCCTGGTGCGGAGATGGATTTCTTCCTGAAGGGCCCGGCAACGCGAAGCGGGAACAGTGTCGCGTCGCATTCTGGTGACGCGAGGCGCGCTTGCGTTTCAAAGAACGCCGCGCGATAAGTCTTTCAGTGACCGGATTCTACCTTGCAGGGCATGGGAAGACAAAGAAAATCCAGAAGGACGGAATGTGAATCGAAAACACATGAGCACAGAACTCGAATACTTCATCGTCGATGTTTTTACCACGAGCGCCCTCAAGGGGAACCCATTGGCGGTTGTACTGAATACTGCAAAGCTTACAACCGAGCGAATGCAGGCGATTGCCCGCGAGTTCAATCTGTCTGAGACGACCTTTGTGGAGCGCATGGACCTTGAAGCGGAACGCGTAGAAGGCGTACGGGTACGCATCTTCACC
>DASZXD010000199.1:0-36559 GCA_035546015.1 Occallatibacter sp. | reverse complement strand
CTGCCTGTACGTGTATAGACTGGGCCTGCTCCCACGCTTACAACAGCAACTTTGCAACCTCTGAGCTTTGCAATCAGTAACCATTTAAATAAGCTGTATGGGCCCCAACTGCGAAGGCCGAACGCATCGGTAAGCAACCCGGTGCCCGGCACGAAGAGAACATTGGTTCCCTTCAGAGTCTGAAAGGCCTCAACCCACCGGTACAGCTCGCTTGGTATACCAATGAAAATCGAACGAAAAGCCCCTATAATTCGGCTTTGCGATCTCCAGTCAGCAACAATAGTGCTGCAAATGGGCCAGGTGGGAATCCCATGAGCAGCGGTAGTCGCTTCGGGGTTAGTGCAGATGCAATTGAACTCTGCATTTGGAAGCAGTTGGCGCAAAGATTCAAGTGTTATCTGAAGCGTAGCTTCATTCCCGAAGTTGCCGAGGCCAAACCCGCCATAAAAACTAATGATCATTTGCTATCACGCTGCGTAGGAAACCAATTTCGCATCTAATTGTTTCTTACTCCAGAAATGCCTGGATACTGCAAATAAGGAAAAGCAAAAGCCTCTTCGGAGGCTAAGAAGATCTGGCAAGGGTTTCTCCATCCTCAACAGTATTCGCATTGAGGACAGAATCTTTCGACGTCTCTAAAGCAACTCGTCTTATCTGTGAATTTCTCATCCTTCGCAGACGGAAGATTCGCTTGAAACTCTCCATGCTTGCCTTTGGCTGCAGAAAAGAACTAAATAACTGCGCGATGGCGGCCCTCAGCAGGCGGGCGCGGCTGAGAGTCATGCCAAGCTCAGCGAAAGCTGTCTTATGGAATGACCAGAACTGAGAATCACGGTCCACCCAGAAGCGGCGGCCCAGAAATCGATAATACTCTGACAGGTTGCAATCCAGCCTTTCATTAAATTCTTCCCGCGTCAGACATTCATGTCCATACGTGAACAGCAACCCCAGTACGCTGCGATAATGCGATCCAATGTCAGACGAGATAGCTCCGGCCGATTGCGGCCGGAGTCTGGAGAAGGTCAACACCTGATGGACGAAACCAAGGTCCGACTGGCAGAGAAGTGCAAAGCAGCTTTCGAAATCTGCAAAACTATCTGTCTCGACATAGAATGGATCGCGTCCTCTAACGAGATCCGATCGGTACATTACGGAGTTCTGTGACCCGAAGAGAAGCAGTTTGTCCATAAGGAACTGACGGCTTGCTTCGCGACCATCAACAAAATCCTGATCTGCCGGCAGCCCGGTGATTCGAATCTGATCGCCGCATTCCTCATAAGCGCTTACAAGTCCAACCGTCGGGTGTGCCTCTGCGACCGCAACCATCTTTTCCAGGCATTCTGGAAATATGAAATCGTCGCCCAGCACAACCTTGCAGTACTTGCTCTCAGGGGATATCTGCCGAACCGCAACATTATGGTTGGCAAGCATCTTCAGAAACTTCTCGTTATTATGAACCCGGATACGAGAGTCCTTCGCAGCATAGCCGCGCGCAATTTCTAGCGTCCGGTCAGTACTGCAATTATTAACGATCGTGTATTCCCAGTTTTGATATGTCTGCGCCAGGATACTTTCGACGCACTCCGCCAAGTATTCCTCTTCGTTATATACAGGAGTAACAATACTTACCAATGGCTGTGCTGAGGCGCTCATTTAAATCTGGCTCCTACGTTAGAAACTCATCTGATAAATTGACTCGCGATAGACCAAAAGCTATTTGCCTTCCGTCAGCTGTTCTGCTGGTTCAGCTTTGCGGCTTTCTGTATCGGGGTCTGAAGTCTTATCACTCGCTGCAGTGGCTGCTTTCCTGAACTGACCGATACGCCACACTTTTTTCTCAGGATCGTACTGACGAATGACGGTTGCAGGTGTTCCCAGCACCACCGAGTAGTCGGGAATGCTTCGCGTTACGACGGAATTTGCCGACACGATACAATGGCGGCCGATGGTAAGGTCCCCTCTTGAGCAGATGATTGCCGCACCGTGCCCCACCCATGACCCTTCGCCAATTCGAACAGTGCCGCCCTCTGTAATTCCCTGCTGGATGATGGGAACATCGATGTCTTCATAGGCGTGGTTGTGATCCAGCACGATGACCTGCTGAGCGATGTTCACGTAGGGTTCCAGGTGGATCCGATTGCGGGCTGAGAGGATGGTGCCATACGCAATCTGGCAATTATCCTCGATCACAATCGTGGGTTCCCCGGTAACATCCTCTGTTGCCACGTTCAGCCAGGCCTGAGCACTGATGTTAACCCCGTTTCCCAGGCTTATCCTGGGCGATCTTTGCCGGCTGATGATACTCGTGAAATGGATCGATACATTACTTCCAATTGAGGCAAATGGATATGTGAGTCTGATCCAAAGACTGTTCAACTTTGTGAGCAGCCTAGGGATCATGTTGAACGGATCCTCCATCGGTCGCCGGGGATTGGAACGATGCACGGCTTTATTCTGAGGCACCAGTTGTCTTCCCCTCTTTACGAAACACCGCGTGGATTGATTCACCTCCACCAACGAGCGGAGCCATTGCGAGCAGGGCACGCAAAACTGTCATGCGGACGAGTTTTCTGCCCGCTCTCCAGACAAACCCGGCCTCTTCTCGATATGCGACGGGCGTGCGCCGAATGCCGACTGAACGGAAGATGTCGTCCCAGAAATAGCGAAGGCTCGTGCCAACGGCAGGATTCCTTCGTGTTACCACTGACACTTCCTGAAGACCGACGGATTCAGCAAGATACTTGAGCGATACCGGCGAAAAGTGAGATAGATGCCGTGGAAGCTCCAGTCCATGCCAATAGCTGCCGAATACTTTCGCTTCAGCTGAATCGATATTGGGTACAAGGAGATAAAAGATGCCGCCGGGCTTCAACCATTCCTCCACCTTGATCATCACCTGACGCGGATCGTAGACGTGCTCCAGCACATCGAAGCAGGTAATCACATCAAGGGACTCCGGCGCAAATGAGGCGTCCGGCACGTCGCCCACAAAAACCTGCGCGCCACTCCTTTGCTCTGCAATCTTCGCTGTATCCGCAGACATCTCGATGCCGTACAAAGTCCACGGCCCATCCTTCAAAGACTCGAGAAATGCACCAGAACTGCACCCTATATCGAGCAAAGCTCCAGACTGCTTGTGCGGCGCGAGTGCTGCTTTACGAGCGTGCCAGCGATGAGGCGTATTCTGTCCGCTGGCCGATATGAGCCTGTGATAAGCATCCGTGTAGTGACGATACATCTCCGCGGGCTTTGGCACATTGAGTTGCCATACGAAAGAACACTCAGGACAGCGTACGAGAGTATAGAGATCCTGCAGGCCGTGAAAATGATCCGGCGCACGCAGCCACTCGCTGGCTCCGTCACGTCCGCAGACCGGACATAGTTTCCGGCTGCCAGCTTCGTGGTGCGTTTGGCCGTTCACGTCCGAACTCGGATCGGAGATCGACGCTAAAGATGTACAGCTATCCATAAGGTCCTTTGCCTCGTGAATCTTTATACCGTAAATGCCGAAGCCCTCTTGTTTTCCCGGGCACGAACGGCACGGAGCGCCAAGCTAGGACTTACCCAGGTGAGCAGCCATTTGGCGGTGACGTTGAAAGTCGGGTCAGTGCGGATAGCATTGAACGCCGCTTTGCGTGCGTTGCCTAACTGGCCGCCTTCCAGATACCAATTCGTCCAGCCGCTATGAATCTCACGAAGCTGCTCTCGAATGATCTTCACCACGTGCTTCGGCGTTACGCCCTTCAACTGAAGCAATCCTTCCAGACGCAATTGGCTGTCCTTCAGAAAGAATTCCATGCGATTCCATTGGGCACTTACGCCCACGTGCCGAAGTTCTGCGGGCGACCGGTCAAACCAGACCAAGGGGCGGTTGACGTAACAAAAACCCGTCCGCATGGCCAGACGAAACATAAAGTCGCTGTCCTGGCTGTAAAGGAGCTTTGGATCAAAGCCGCCTGTTGTCCGTACCACATCAGAGCGGACCATAAAGGACGAGAGACAGACCACCATGCCAGCACCACCCGGTCGAACAAGCAGCCGCAGGACATCGTCGTTGACGCCAATCTCCTCCGTATGCCGATAGCTCTGTTCTGCCAATTGGAAGAGGGTTCGCGTTTCCTCATGATTGAAAAATCGCGTATCAGTGTAGCATCCACCGCAGTTCGGCTGCAGGCGCTCCAGCGCCTTGAGCTGCCACTCGATCTTGTCTTTTTCCCAGAGGTCGTCTGAATCCAGAAATGCAATCCACTCGCCGCGCGCGCATTCGATTCCTTTGTTCCGCGCCATGCTCGCGCCCTGATTCGTCTGCGCATAATAACGAATACGGTCGCCGAATGCCTGCCGCAGCACCTCTCCGGTATTGTCAGACGATCCGTCATCGATCACGATCACTTCTAGATCGGTAAAAGTCTGGGCCAGCGCGCTTTCGATTGTCTTGCCCACCTTATCCGCGCGATTGTAGGTCGGAATTACGACTGAGACCTTAGGATTCATAAGCGACTTTCTTCCTGCACAAACTAAACTTCGCTCGTTGCCGATACCGGCACATTGCTGACTGTATTGTCCTGCTGTTCAGATTTATCTTTTCGTGAGAAAACAAAGACCGGATTTTGCGGCACCGCCGTGCTTGCCGCCTCCATATGCATGCCATTAGCAAGAAAAAGCGCAACTACCTCGGCTTGCGAGAGATGGTTCTTCCAAGCCTTCAGCCTACGCATCTTCAGATCAGGGAATATCTCCGTTGTGCAATAGGACAGGATGCATCGCTTCGAGTGCGAGCATATCTGACGAACAAACCACTGGTAGTCTTCAATATATTCAAGCGCACCCGAAACGAAGGCAACATCGGTTGCGAGATGCGGGTACTCGTAGCTATTGAAATTAGCCACGGTGACACTCGCGTCCCTTTGTTTGTAATCAACGGGATGGTACTCGTTGTCTCTCAGCAACTCTCGCAGCCACATCTGGCCGCAGCCAAGATCGACAACGCTCTCACCCGGAGCGATAAACCTGGCCATTTCCCGGATACGTGTCTTCCAGCACTCTTCAAAATACTCGACCTTCTCCCAGGACTTCTGGCGACCGATCAGCAGCCCGGCACGATTTCGGATCTTCCTCAGTATGCTCATATCGAATTCGACTCACTCACTTAATGTAGATAACGGCTTGCCCGCCACACGGCTTTCACCCGCTGGTCGATACTCGCTCTGCTCTTCGGCCAGAATTCGGTGCACCGCTTCCTGGCACCTTTCGCGTAACGCCTTTGCATAGGGGAGGTGTGCACCAGAGTTCGGCTCCGGGTTCTCCCAGTTGATTTGGATGGGCTTGGTCGCGTCGCTATGCGTGCGGACAAAATCACGTAAGCCGCCAAATCTCGGATCAGCATCGATGTCAGGCTTCAACAGGATTACGGGGGTACCCAGGGCCAGACACGGCATGGCACAATGCAACCGCGGTGTAATCACCAGTTTCGCTCCGCTGTACATCCTAAGCAGATCTTCAGCCCGCTGCGTGCGAAAGGTATGGCGGCGTTTATTCAACTTGCCCACCAGACCACCCAAAACAGGCTGCCCGAGATCCCACTTCTGAATACCGCGCAGGCCATAGTATGCGGCATTCCACTTGACCCGAGTCATCATCGTCGTTTGCTGTGAGGGAAACTCGTGCGTGATATGAACGATCTTTTTCTGGATCTCTTTAGGCACAACCGCCGACAACAGCTCAGGATCGACATCGACGGCATAGATCCGGTCAGTCTGTGGCACCGGACGCCGCTGAAGGGTCAGTGTGAGACATCCCGAAAAATATGCATCAATACCGATCTTCCTAAAGGCCTCGACAGATTCAGTGCTTCTACAACCGATAGGCTCGTGCTTCTTGAAATAACTTGTGTATTTCTCTGTAACCAGAAGGTCGGGACGCGCAGGGTGAAAAGAGACAAAGAGCGGCACAATTGAATCCGGTGGGGGCCAGGAGCTTTGCTCTGTAAACCAGCCGTTGCTGATCACGAACGTCGGTTCGCATTCGCTGTACCGATACAGCCTATCTCGTTCGAGAAGCACATCCACTCGAGGCAGATGCTGAGTGGCAGCCAAAGTCTGTATCTCGTCGCCGAGATTGGTTGAATACGCGTAAGAGTATGCACCGATCTTCATTGTTATCCTATGCTGTTCCTTATGTTTTGGCGGGTTAGTGGCGCTATGACTGCAGTGCAGACTCCAGCTCTTTGCTGGTTGACCGGCTTGCAGAAAAAGCCTCCCAATAAGCATCGAGAAGCCGGCGGCTGGCAGCCTTCCATGTTAAGTCTTCAACCGTGCGCAAAGACGAGGCTTGCAAGGTTTCCAAGAGCTGACGGTCTTGGTGCAGGGTCGTAATGTGCTGCGTGAGCGTCTCAACGTCGCCAGCACGATGCACAAGCGCATTCTCCATATGTGTGCAATTTGCGCCCGACGCATCCGATACGAGAAGAACGCATCCGCAACCACGTGCTTCCGCGGTTACAAGTGCGCTGCCTTCTTCAATGCTGGGAAGAACCAGAATATCGCTCTTACGCATCAGCTCGTCTATGTCATTCCGATGACCAAGGACGCGAACGCTGGGATGGGATAGCATCGGAGCAAGTTTTTCTTCATAAGCCTTCAGGAATTCTCCAGCGATGAGAAACTCGCCGCTCTGGCTAGCAGGAGATCGCAGCCACGCTTCAAGAGCATAATGAACGCCCTTCCTTACCGCGCAGACTCCAACAAACAGCATCGTCAGACCCGGTTTGGATTCCTGCTGTCGGCCACGGGCATTGTATTTTTCACTATCGAAGCCGTATGAATGCCTAGCCAGTTTCTCGCGTTGAAAACCTCTGTCGAGGAATGTCTGAGCGACAAAGTCGGATGGACAGAGAAGGCGATAGGCCAACTCGTATTCGGCTTCTTCTTTCTCCAGTTTCTTGGCGTTGTACGCATGCTCGTGATCCGGCGGCAAAGTTACACCCAAGCGCTTACACTCTCGCTGCACAACTTCCATGGCAAAGCGCGTGTGCGCATTGGGCCTTTCCATCAAAGTCGGGATACCCAGTCGCCTTGCTACCTTGAGGGTCTCGAGTGCGCCCAATGGCCATGTGTGAATCACGTCAATCTTGTCGGCCAGCTTTTCGAGCCGGCGCGCCACAATCCAATCGTGAAGTGCTACTGCGCGCATCGTGCCAACAATCTTGTACGGGAGCCGGACGTTGCCACGAGCCAGGGTCGGCCGCACCTTGACATTAGGCGAAACCGTGCGAGCCAGAGATGCAGGAAAAACCAGCAAGTCCACATCTGCCGCAGCCAGACCGCTCACCTGCTGCCAGGCTGTATAACAGACGCGATCCGCACCGAGCCGCAGCGGAAAACTATATAACACCCGCAACCGGCGATTCATTTCCGTCATTGGATTGCTCGGGACCTTTTAATTGCAGCTTGAGGAACGGAGGGATCAAGCGCTCTGCCAGGAGGACACTGTATCGGCTTCACTAGGAGTTGCCTCAAGTTGCTTGCGCATTGGCGCCTCGCTCCGTGTCTTCTGTTTCGCCTCGAATGCAGCCACCGAGATGAAAGCCAGCACTGGGAATAATGTCATCATCATCTGGGCCATGTAGTTAATGCCGAAGTGCGCCACGAGATTGGCAAACAAATCCGCACCAAGACACCAAACAAACCATTCCTCTCTGCGGTTTCCGTTGAGCCGTTTTCTTGCAGTTCCAACCGCGCTGAAGCTACGGCTGAAGACCATGATGTACAAGACCAGCGTGATCAGGCCCCCGCCCAGAGCGGCCACAACAAACTGGTTGCAGAGATCCCACATATCCCATCCCCAGTTGTTGTAATACTTATAGCCAAGCAGCCACCAGTCACTGAAATGCCGAATGCAGTTATCCACCAAATAGTAGCGATGGTAGCCGGACGAGGAGCCGGTCAGATCGATACGAGCGATGAGAGACCACACAGGGCCGTGCATCACTAAATGTAACCCGATCAACGTCAGGGAAAGAGCCCAGCGAATCTCGCGCATCCGCTTGCGCAAAGGCCAGAAGGCAATTGCCAGAATGCTGCCGCCAAGAGCCAGCAAAGATGAGCTCGAGTTCGAGGTAAGCACCATCGCTAAGGCGCCTGCAATCCCTATATAAGCAGTTGTGCGCGATTTGCTCTCATTCCGCAGCCAGAGAAAAAGTGGGACCGTTGCACCACCGAATACCCCGGCGAAAAGACAGCCCATTACTCCTTCGGCGCGGATCTTACCGTCGCGAATTGTAAGGCCGGTATGTCCGCCCAGATAGCCGAATACATTGACATGAGCGAAATACTCGAAAGTCATGCAGGCGCCCTGCACCACACAGATAATGGCCAGAGCTGTCATGGCGCGGCGCACGGCGTCGCTATCGACGATCAGGAATCGGACGACGAGATAGCCTCCCAACGCATCGATGAAATCTCCGATGTTATGAATAGTTGCCTGCGTATTCATCCACTGCAGAGAAAGCACAGTGAACTGCGACACTGTCCATAGCACTACTATCTGGTCTACTCTGTTGAACCCGCCTGGGAATCGACCTCTCGTCGATACCCCACCTTCCATCATGCAGCGTGTAAGCCCTGCAATGATGAGAATGCGCAACACCGGGAAATGAACTCCCGCAAGTACAACGACCTGAGCAACCGGAATACAAAGGCAACTGGCCAGAAAACAACCAACTACCGATTTGCGCGGCAGCGTAAGGATTAGCACGATTGCAATCAGCATCCACACTGCGACGATCGGGCTGAGGATCGTTTCAGTGGCGCCACCGCCAAATCGAATGTGTGCTGGTTCCATCTTGTGCGAATACCTTGTCCCACAGAAAAGACGCGGATAAAGCTTTGCCGTAGCCTGGGAATCAACAGACGGACAGCCCTGCTCTCCGTGAGCAGGGCTGCCGGTAACTCAATTAATACTAATTTTCTAGTGAGCGACAGCGCTCGCCTTAACCGATGTTGGCGGGTTGGGGGTCTGCGCGGTGCCGGTCATTGAAAACGATGTGATCAGCGATTGCCAGGAATCGGTGGAATGAATAAGCGTTGCATTGCTCGCGACCGAAGTAGATGGTGCGCTCAGAATATACGCGGCGGTATTGACTGTATTGACGAACTCGCAGGTCAGGGTTTCTCCCGTCGCCTTGTAGATTGGGCAACTCCACGGAGAATTGACGGCATTAACATGCTCACTGGTGTATACAAAATTGAAAAGCAGGTCGCCGGCGTTGGGTGTAATCACGGGAGTATTAACTGTTCCGCCTGTTCCGGTGCCCACTGGGTAGTCCACATCGTGCTTGAACGAACAGCCCGAACTCGAACCGAAGTCGATGTAGGAGGTCTGGATATCGCTGTATGATCCGCTGGCCTTAAACGTGAGTGTCTGTGTGCCTGCGGCGGCCGCTGAAAGAACGTAAAAGATGAATCCCTGTCCCGTACCTGGGCTACCGGGGCCCGGATTGCCAGGTATAGTAGTCTCGACAGCAGTCTGGTTGCCAAGTTGTACACTGACCGGCGTGCAGGCTGAATAGCAGTATGCCGTGATTGCTACCAGATCACCCACAGCGCTGATGTTCGCATTCATACTGACGCTGCTGGATGACCCGTTGTCAACGCTATAGTCCGCGTTTTTCTCTGTCGCGCTGCAGTTGGAAGAAGTACCTGTCGAGCCACCGGTTGTTGCTTGTGGGTTGTACTGATCCGCACCGGTATCCCACGCTGTTGTCGAGTTGCGCGCAACGGGTGTCTGACGAGGACAGGTTACCGCATGGGTCGTCTGGTTGTATGCGCAGCTATCCGTCGTTCCATTCAGGCAGGCTGCTCCGGCGCGAGCCACGACGGGGTCGCTCGATCCTGCCAGCGTCGAACAATAGCTAGATACATCTGTCCCGGCGCCAACAGTCGAATTTCCTTTTGCCGTCGGCGCGCATGGGGTGTTGTCGTTTGCACAGGTCACATTGCTGTTATTGCCACTGGTGCCAGTTCCATTCGCCATATAACCCTGCGAAACCGCTGTCGCATGGCTCATCACCGTATTATTCGACTGAGTACAACCTCCATCGCCACCCGAGATTGCCGTCCCACCTTCCACGATGAAGAGATTATTCTGGTAATCGATTCCCGTATAACAGGTCGCCTTGTCGTTCGATGTGGGAATGTCAAAGGTGTTCGAGAAAAAGTACTGATTCCCGGTTGGCAGCTTGACCCCGGTCCCACCCCAGTTAAGGGTATTGCCCGATCCCTGGTCGTAGATGATGTTGTCGAACACATACCACGGATAGGTTGAATTAACAGCAAACTGGAGTTTGACGTCGCCGCCAGTCCCCGATGAATTATGACCCATCACATTGTTGTAGAAGAGATTTGCAGTAGTCGACGGCTGCGAGTGGCCATTGGCGTCATTCTGCGGGGATGAGTTGTTACACTCCAGTTGGTTCCCGTGCGCTACTCCATCGCCCGAATAGGTATAGCCGAACCAGTAATTGTCATGCCAGATGTGACAACCATTGGCAACCATCTGCGCCTGGTTGGCCCAGACGTTGCCGTAGGTCAACCATCCGCCTCCGCCCGGTGTAAGGCAGGTAATGCTCGTGGGGTCTGAGTCAGAGCCGTCGCACACGTTGCCCGGCCCGATGGTCGATCCGATTGAGACTGTGAACGCCTCGTTCGATTCGCACAATCCTCCGCTGGAGCAGTTGAATGGCAGGTGCGTGAATCCGTGGAAATAATTATTTGAGTAACGGTTCTGCGTGATGGTCGCATTCGCAATACGCTCGTGAATATAGATGTTGCCACCCTGGCTCGATGAGGCGTTGCACTGACCGGTCCATTCAAAGTTATCCACGATCACAAACGTCACGCCTGCCAATACCATCGTCTCGTCATAGCCGCCCAGATATCCGCCGACATTGGGATATGGACAGGAGGACACTGCTTTTGTGCTGGTCGGGTTGTCGTTGGTCATAATGGGCCGCGTCCACGAAGCGCCGCTGTACCAGGTTGGATCGACACCGATGTATACGCAGGATGTTTCGACTGGATTCGGAGCGTCCGTCATATCGCAACTTGTACTCGTACCGCTCCAGTGCCACACCCAGGTACCACCCGTATACGGTGTAGCGCCACTGTTGCCGAAATGCCAGGTATCCCCGCCGCGAAAGATGATCTGGTCTCCTGCAACCGGAGTGTATGACGCACAGGCTGATACGCAATTCGGCATGCCGGGTGCATGCTGCCATGGCGTGCTTTTGCTGGTACCGTTATTTGCATCGGAACCGTTTGCAGCAACGTAATGAGTCGCAGCGAAAGCCTGACCTGCCATAGAAATCAACGCAAAAAAAATAATGGCATGAAGCGTTTTTGCCATGGACTTCACCTCTGTCCAGTTAATCGACAATTCCCTTGAGTACCTTAGGTTACTTTCAGGTTACTTTTGGATGTCCACTGCTGTCAACATAACTGGCGTCATCTGCAAGATCAATGGTCGGGCCCGGAAAGTCTGTGAAATCCACACCGATTTGAAACTCCTCGGTTGCCGGTCCGCTTCGGTATTGCAGCTATCCTCCTTCTTTTCACAGGGTTTCTGAAATTACCTTTCTTGCACGCCATCTGTGTCCGTCGAATCAGCGCTGGTTTGGGCTGGACAAAGTCGCTACCTGGCCCGAGGCGGCAGCAGGACTATTCAGCGTTTCGACCGCCTTTGCCTTGGACCACCAGGTAAACCGATGTCCTAAAACTGTGAAGGACTTCACACTGCCCAGGTAGCGGAATGCCGTCTTGCGCAGAGACGAAAGCTGCGGCTTGTTCCACTCCGCAGCCTCGATGAATGCCCTTACCGATCCGTCGGCCGCAAGATCGTCGAAAATGCAATTGACCAGATAGGGATTGACCCCTTTTCCACGGTATTGTGGAAATACATGAAAGTCGAAGAGGTGCGCGTCACGCTGCGTAAGTGGGAAGTAATAGGGCTCGATCGTGTCTCCGCGCAACACCCACCCGTAACCAGCCAGACCGTTCTCATATTCGGCCAGCCAGAGCAAAGCACCCCGTTTGAACCGCTCGCAGATGTTATCGTAGGCAATCTTTGCGTTCCAAAAGCCTGTCATCTGCTGTAGATGATCTTGATTGAGCTCCGCCAGCGTACGGATGCACCTTACTGCAAATGGAGTCGAAGCTTGCTCCGCGCGGCGTCGATCTGCAAGATCGCAGTAAAACACGACCATATGGCCGGCAAAAAACTTGCGCTTCAGGGCAAGCAGTGCTCGCCGCACTGTATCAAAGAACCCGTGACGCTTGTAGTACCCCGCGAAGCGCGAAAAAAGGTTTGCAATGCTCATGACGCCAACTGCTGGTCCGGCCTGGGCGGCACGGCGCCGTAAAGAAGCTGCCGAAGGCAGGCCCCACTTACCTGTCGACGCACATCATTCTGCGCTTTCTGCCCGCCTGCCAGACCCGAAAGAGTCGCCATGGCGTACCGCATCAGGTGATGGAAAAACATGATGCTCTTGATCCCAAACACGCCGAAGATCGTGTGGTGCTTCGACCAGTAGTGCAGCACTGAACGCTGTTGCGCGACGGCAAAATGAGCCGGAAACGGCGCTGTCGTCTTGCCGCGGTCATGGATGGCTTCTGCGCCAGGATAGAAGCACACTTGCCATCCTGCGTTCCACGCGCGGCGGCACCAGTCCACGTCGTCGCCGTACATGAACAGGTCTTCATCGAGCAGGCCGACCTGATCAAAGGTTTCCCGTCGGATCATTGAAAAACAGCCGACGATCACGTCCACGGCGAGTTTGCGGTCGTGCGAAAAATAGAACATGTGCTCGCCGGCAAAAAAACGGGACCCCTTAAAGAGAGTATCCAGCCGAGTTGCGGAACAGAAATTATTCCACAGCGTAGGAAACCGCCGGCAGGTGCTTTGTTGCGACATGTCGGGATTGAAGACACGCGGCCCCACATCGCCAACCTTTGGGTTTTCGTCGAGGAAATCCGCCAGCGCGTCCAGGCAGCCCGGAAACACGATCACATCGGGGTTGACAAGCGCGATATAGCGGCCTTGTGCCTGACGGATGGCGACATTGTTCCCTTTCGAGAAGCCTAAGTTCTCTTTGCTTTTGATGAGCTTCACCCAAGGAAACTTGCTCTCAACCATTTCAATGGTGTTGTCTGCAGAGGCATTGTCGACTACGAGCACTTCCATGCTGCGCCGCGGAGGTGCCTTCTCCAGGCTATCGAGGCACAATTCGAGGTAGTGCTTTGCATTCCAGGCAACAATAACGACGGAAAGATCGACAGACATGATTCAGCGTGCTTCCTTAGCTCGTAGCCGCATTCTGCTTCAAAGAGCGGGCGGTATTGAATGGCTTAAGCGAGTTGCGCAGCGCCCGCTGCATCGCGGTCCCGGCCTTGACCATTCCCCAGGAGACAACGCTGCGTGATCCTGTAAGCGGCAGAATCTGGCAGATGTCCTCGCCCGAAAATCCCTTCTTAAAGTGATACACTCCAGGATTGCCTTCTGGATCAATGCCGCCAAGGTCATAGAAACGAACGCCTCGTTCTTTCAACCAGGAGATCATCGTCCACTGCAGAAGATAAGAGCCCTTGGCATTCAGTCCCGCATCGCTGGTGGCGCCGAGCAGGTAGATCGCCGAATCGCCAATTGCGGAAGTAACAATTCCTGCTACCGGGACGCCCTTCTCCTGGCAGATCAGGACGCGCATGCGCTGCGAAGCAGGCAAAATCTCCTGCATCCGCCTGAACTCGGTGTCGTCCACGTTGGTTTCAAACGTCTTGCGCTTCCGCATCTGTGAGTACATCTCACAGAACATACCGAACTCCGCGTCACCATCTCCGGAAACGATGGTCAGATCGTTTTTCTCCGACCGAGTGAGCTGATTGCGCCACTTCTTGTCGAGCCGCTTCCGCAATTCTTCGAGCGACGGGGAGAGGTCCAGGACGATGGTCCGGTAGAGATCGCCTGGTTCCTGCGCTTTGCTTGTAAAGCTCGAAAACGCGGACTGAAATGCTAAAGCGCGCTGGCTGCCGGCAAAGGCATTGGGCAGAATGCGAACAAAAAGCTTTCGTGCTCTGAGGTACTCGTCCTCAACAGCGTTAGCCAGACGAATTGCTACCTCGGGATCGACTGGTTGACCGTGCCGCTCCCAAAGAGGCCCCCAGCGCAGATAAGCCATGCCGAACTTCAGCGGAGTCGGACGGATGATCCGAATCTGGGCCATGCCTACAACCTCTCCGCCGCGCTTCAGCACCAGCCGGCTGAGGTTCTGCGCGCCCCAACGGATTTGGCCATAGGCCGCCGTTTGGTAAATATTGGCGTCGTCAAACAGATCGAGCATCTGCGACCACTCGGTATCGTTTGCTCGATCGACTTCGACCTGCCACATGGAATCAGTCATGGAATTGAACTGGAACTTGCTGCGCACCTTAAGCGCCATGTACGACTTCAAGAACTTCCTGCGCGCCGCTCCCGTCGGAGCCCGCGATTTTGCGGATGTGGCTCGCTTTAGGCGTGTAGCTGTGTGAAACTTCATACTGCCACCGTCGTTCTGCAGCTGCCACAAAGCCAAGATTCGGATAGTGCTCTGCGACCATTGCATTCTTGCGCGACGGAATATAGACGCCAACGATTTTACGGATACCCCGCGACTGGCACTGCTCAACCAGCGCATCAAACATCGCAAGCTCCATCTCGCGGTTAAGCACGCGGCAACTCATCAGCCAAAGGTCCAGTTCCAGCGTTGTCTCGTCCGTCTTGCGCCCGACAATGACCGAGACCAGGCCATTATCGCCAAACTTGTCAGCTAGCCTGCCATAGAGGGTCACAAACGCCGGGTCGCTGGCAACCGCCTCGACCTCAGCTGTCGTATACCGCTTTGTAGTCAAGTTGAACTGGTTCGTCTTGTTGATCAGCTGCGTAATTCGCTCGATATACATACGTGAAAACGGTGCGATCTCCGCTGCCATTTCGAGCGATGCCAGAAATTCGCCATAGTTACTGAATTCTGCCTGATACGCACTGCGCTGTGCATTGGAACTGTAGAAGGCTGAGCGGTTCAGATCATCTTGAACGATTTTGTGTATCTCGAAGTAGCGTTCGGCTTCGAGAACCCCAGCATACCGGCTCACGTCCGAACCTACATCCGGCGTGGAAACCTCTGGCAACTGATCTGCAACAAGTGCCCGCTCGGCCGGGTTGTCGTCGACGAACACAATGCTGTCTAGGCCTATGTTCAGCTCAGCTGCGATCTCGCGGATGTTCTCCGGCTTTGGATTCCAGTTCGCCTTGAACACAGTAAAATCCTCAAGCTTCAGAATACTGTCCGGGTGGGAAAACCCTTCCTTTGCATTCTCCACATCGTTCTTAGAGCAGACCGCAAGGATGACGCCGCGCCGTTGCAGTTGCTTCACGTATTTCTGAAAATCCAGATACGCTTCACCAACCGCATGATCCCGGCCCAGGATGAGGTTCTGCACGCCGTCGTCTCCAATCACTCCTCCCCAAAGTGTATTGTCGAGATCGAGAACGAGGCACTTCTTCGATTTGCCGTAGACTGACTTGAGAATAGCGGCAACATTCTGTGCAAGAGCGACAGAAGCTGCAGGCGTAACCGCCATGTGAAAGTTGTACCAGTATGCGTGGCCATGCCATCTGTCCAGACCCATCTGCGCGGACAAGTAAAGAATATCGTTGATCAGAAAATGCGGGTCCCTGCGTGCATACGCCGCAAACTCCGCGTTCAGCCTCACTAAAAAACTCACACGCCCGGACGGCTCTGAGACCTCAAGGTTGCCGAGAGGTCTGAGCTGCGGCAGATCGAAGTTGTTCTGGATGATCAATGCGCCAAACCGCGTATGGATCTTCTCCCAGATAGCTTCGAAGCGAGCGAACTCTTTGCGGACGCGCGACTCGACTTGCTCTTCGGATTCAAGCAGCCCCGGAAACTCTGAGACGTTATGCCACGTCGTGTGCAGGTAAACCACATCCGGCTTGAAATTCATCAAATCCGGATTCTCAAAGAGCACATCTTCGGCATAACGGTTATAACCCGACTCGTAGAAGGCCGGCTGCATTCCTATTGCCAGTAAAAACAGCTCCAGCATGCTCTTGATCTCACTGGTCGTCGATCCACCGAGAATGGCAACGCGCACTGGTGTCAGATTGGCCTGCACCAGCAAATCCTTTCTCAGAGACTTGCGCTTGCGCAAGATCGCCACAGGATCGATGGGATACCTCATCTCCCTGGGAATTACGAATTGTGCGGTTCTGGTATCGAATTCCATGACGAACCTTATATCGTGGGGCAAAGCCCGAAGACCACGCTCTGAGAGCATTCATAAAATCCCAAATGCTCCCGAGATCCAGATTGCTTTTACGGACGTGCTTTATTCCACACGTGCCAGACGCAGAAGATCGGCAACTGTCGAACAACCAACCACTTCATCGGGAGAGATCTCGGCTTCATTTGCAGACTCAGCCAAAGCAATCATGCCGATGAGCGCGGTCGAGTCCCAGTTCTGGAGATCCTCTAATTTCTCGTCGCCGCGAAGCGCCCCAGGCTGCAGCCCGAGAAGTTCGTCCATCTCCAGTAAGAATTCTGTACGGGTCATTTTTTCTTATCCTCAGATATGTATCTCATAAGCTCTAAGCCGCCAATCACATTCGCCGGACTTGAGCTTGCTCGGCGAGTTTATGCCGCTCGCGCAGCCGACGGTTTTGGAAAAAGGCGGTTTCTGATGGCGCGGAGGCGAGGCAAAACTTCGATCTCAAAAAAAAGCGTATCATCGGCCGCTGCACAGGTGCTGACCCTGTCCAGGTGAAAAAGATTAGGTCTCTGTGGATTGGCGACGCTTTCGCTCAAAAAAACCGCCTCATGCCCAGATCGCTTCAAGTGCAGGATAAGTTCTGGTGTGACATCCTTTGAAGAACCGTAGGGCTGGCTGAAAGAGCGAACCTTTGCTCCGGACAGGGACTCCAGCTCCTCTTTGTTTCTATCTACTTCCAGGGCAAAATCCTGCGGAGCAAATAACCTGCAATATGTATGCGTGTAGGTATGATTGCCAATCTCGAAATCAAATTTCTTCAGGCTTCGAAGCTGCTCGCTGGTGGCATATAAATTGGCTTCGCGTGCTAACTCCACGTCGTCAATGCCGGCTAGTTCGCGTAGGGCATCGAGAAAAATATCTCTATCAGCCAGCGAAATTGCTGGGAGAAAGACGCCAAAGACCTCTGCGAGAGAGTGCAATTCCCTCTTCTCACTGCCCTGAACGATGCGGGCTGCGGCATTGATCTTCCCCATGCCGTGTACGTTTGCCACATAACAAATAAGGTTGTCTGGGGAGAGTCTCCGGTTATCAACAAACGCCGCATTAACAAAAAATACTGCTGGGATACCGTACTTGCGGCAAAGCGGCGCAGCTGGCTCGATGACCGATGCATAGGCATCGTCGAAAGTCACCAGCATCGCACGCGGTGGCAGACCGCGTCCGTCATGGTCACTCAGCACATCCTCCAACCGCACTGGAGAATAGTGTGCTGTTAGAAACTTGAGTGAAGCCTCAAAGCTCTGCGGATCGATGTCAACCCTGATACCGCCCGTAAATGGCGATGGTGCTGCAGCAATGTTATGAAAGACAACGCAGCGCAGTGACGACTGCCCGAGCATGCGCGCCATCCCAAAGGATGCCGGCATACGCCAGAACATATCTGCCGTAATCTTCATCGCCATGTCGCGCAGCATGCTAGAGGACAACTTCTTCTTTCTCAAGAAAGGTTCTCTGCCACAGCTCTAGGTTCAGAAGCGAGAAGACCTCCTTTGAGTATCGGCCTGCGTTGAGGTTTTCTGCGAGCAGGCCCTCGATTGCATCTTTCCGAAAATAACCACGGCTGGTTGTCTTGCGATCCAACAGCACCCCCCAGACAATATCTTTGAGATCTTTCCGTAGCCACGACGTATAGGGCACTGGGAATCCAGCCTTTTTGCGATTGCGGATCTCATGCGGAATTCTCTTGGCGAGCGCCCTCTTCAGAATGAACTTGGTATCGCGCCCTTTTAGCTTGAGCCGTGACGGCAAAGAACCGGCAAACTCCAATACCTTATGGTCGAGTAGCGGCACGCGTAGCTCGATCGAGTTGGCCATTGTCATCTTGTCGGCCTTAATCAGCAGGTCGTCAGGCAGCCACGTTTTGGTGTCGATATAGAGCATTGCATTCAGAGTGTCCAGGCCCCGAACGTGCGTCTGGAGCGTGCGCAAAGGCTGAATACTGCGATCGTGATCAACTGTCTGCCAAAAGTCCGGTTGATACACTCGGCCCAACCCATTGCCCGTTGTGCTGTAGGGATTCGATGTACGGCTATAGTAATAGTCCGGGAAATGATGATTCATCAGCGGAACATACTTCGCAAACCGCGACATCCCAAGCAGTGAATTCGCAAGTGACATACCACCAGCGAGTGCACCGTTCAGTAGTGGTCCTCCACGTTTGAGCCGCTCGAGCCAAACGAGGTTGCGATAGTTGCTGTATCCGGCAAAGGCCTCGTCGCCGCCTTCACCAGAAAGCAGCACGGTGACGTGTTCCCGAGCCAATTTCGAAACGTAATATAAAGCGATTGCGGGTGGCTCGCAGACGGGTTCTTCCATGTGCCAGACATATTTCGGAAGGAATGTCGCAAAATCGCCGGAGGTAATGGTCATCTCATGGTGCTGAGTACCGTACCGCTGCGCCGCCAGCCTGGCATAAGGCCGCTCGTCGGCCACTTCTTTATCTGAGAAACCAACCGTAAATGTGCTGACCTTCTTTTCAGTATTCTCCACCGCGAGGCTCAACACACCTGTTGAATCGACTCCACCGCTGAGCAAAACACCGACCGGCACATCGGCAATCATATGCTGCCTGACAGTTTCCGTAAGCAGACTAAGCAAATCAGATTCTGCCTTCTCAACGCTAATGCCGTCTGAGGTTTCCGCAAACTCAAGATCCCAGTATTGCTTGATCCTGGGCTGTCCATCTTTCACTAAAAGATAATGCCCAGGCGCCAATTTCTGGATTCCCCTGAGCAGCGTCTCTTCACCGGGCACATACAGGAAAGTCAGAAACCGATCGATAAGTTCGGGATCCATCCGGCGCTCGATGGATGGATCAGCCAGAATTGCCTTGATCTCCGACGCAAATACAAGGGAAGAATTGTTAAGGCAATAGTAAAGCGGCTTGATTCCAACCCTATCCCGAGCCAGCAAAATTGTCCTGCTGTTGCTATCCCAAATGGCAAACGCGAACATCCCGCGCAGTTTCTGCAGGCAATCGACTCCCAATTCTTCGTAAAGATGGACGATTACCTCAGTGTCGGTGCGGGTTTTGAAGATATGTCCTTTAGCTAGCAGAAAAGCGCGCAGTTCCTGATAGTTATATATCTCCCCATTGAACACGATCCACACTGACTCGTCTTCGTTCGACAATGGCTGATGGCCACTCTTCAGATCGATAATTGAAAGCCTGCGAAAGCCCAGTGCAACCGGACCGGCAACATAGTAGCCCTCGTCGTCTGGGCCGCGATGATGAATGGTAGCCGCCATCTCCCGCATGAGAGCCAGCGAGGCTGCAGCGCCATCAAATTCGAGTTTTCCGCAGATTCCGCACATATCTTTTCAAAGACCCTTGCTCTGGCTCCTACCTCCAGATTGTCTCCATCCCGCATAGACGTCTCAACTGCTGGCCACGAATATAAGCGAAATACGAGCGATCATGCATGCGTGCTGGACGCGTCACGTGCGACTTCAGGAACCCATACATAATTGCAAGCGAACCCAAAATCCTAGGCTTCTGCATCAACCGCCGTGCGCAGCTTGCTGCCACAAAGAGCGGATGATAACCGGAGACGTAGCAAGCTACCCCATGCTTGATTCGATCGCGAAGGAGCCCTTCTTCAGATCCGGTAAAGCGATGATGAAATAGACCGAGTTCACGGAAGGCATATGTATTCCAGCCCATCATGTTCGCCTTTACCTCGTCGATCGTGTCCCATCCAGAGGCCTTCCACAGTCCGCCGATTGCTTCCCAGCACGCTCTGCGGTAGATCTTCGTCGCGCCTCGCACATGGAAGCGTGGATTCTCCTCAGTCTTCATCTGTCCATCAATCTCATGGCGAATCTCTCCACCACCGATGCCCAGCTTGGGGTTCTGCGCGAAGTGCTCAAAACATTTCTCAAAATAGCCTGGAGCAAAAGTGAGATCACCATCGAGCTTCACGAGAAAATCCCAATCCTTGCACTGCAGCCCGCTGTAGCCATCGAAGAAGGCCTCCATGACACCGCCGCCATTCTTACGAAAGCCTCTGTTTGGGCGGTGAAGAACGCGAATCCAGGAGTGCTTCGCTGCATACTGATCCGCGATAATTCCGGTGCGATCACTGGAACCATCATCGACGATGAGCCACTCCGCCGGCAGCACAGTCTGAGCACACATCGACTCTAACGTGGACTCAATATACTTCTCTTCATCGCGAACGGGAGTTACGACCACGTATTGCATCGGGGGCTTTCGAGATCGCTATTTGCGATCTGTCTATTGACAGTCGACCTTGCTGTTAAGAGTTCAATCGCATGCTCAACCAACAGATAGAGCATGTAATTTGCTGAGTTCCTTGCAAACAACGCTGACAATCCGCTCTGCGCTTTTACCATCCCATGCTTCCGGCGCTGTTCCGCTCGCCTTCGACTCGAGTTGTTGGCGTGCGGCCTTTCGGATGCCTTCGGCGCTTGTTCCGGCCAGAATGTTCGTACCTACATGAACCGTGACCGGCCGCTCCGTATTCTCACGCACGGTAACACAAGGAACTCCCAGCGAAGTCGTCTCTTCCTGAATGCCGCCGGAATCTGTCACAACGACCGCCGCATGATCCATGAGGCAAAGAAAGTCAAGATAGCCCAGCGGTTCGATCAGTTGGATCCGCCCATTCGCACGCGCAGAAGCCGGATCTGCACCGTTATTTGTCCCATTCTCGTGACTGAAGAATCGCTCAATCCCAAACTCCGCGATCCTTTTCTTTGTCCGTGGATGCGCGGGGAAGATCACCGGGCACTGATGCGTCAACTCCTCGATTCCTTCGAGAATATTCAGGAAGCCTTCGCGCTGGTCCACGTTCGACGGCCGATGGAGCGTTAGCAGCGCGTAGCGAGCCACACCACTGCCGGAAGAGTTTCCATTGCGAAGAAAAAGCGTATCAAGAATGGACGAAAGCCGCGCTTTGTTCCTGAACGCGAGAACAGAATCGATCATCGTATTGCCGACGAAATGAACCTTGTGATCCGGGATACCTTCTTGCTGCAGATTTTTGAGCCCACTCTCTTCGGTCACAAATAGAAGATCGGCAAGATGATCTGTGAGAATCCGATTTACTTCCTCCGGCATATCGCGGTCGAAAGAGCGAAGACCCGATTCGACGTGTGCAATCAATGGACGACTGCCGGAGCAGTTATAGGAGATCTTCGAAGCGACAAGAGCGCACGCGATGGTGGAATTCACATCTCCTGCAACGATAAGCAGATCTGGCTGCTCACGCAGAAGAACTTCCTCGAACCGCTTCATGATCTCCGCGGTCTGAACAGCATGCGATCCGGACCCGACGGCAAGATGCACATCAGGTTTAGGGATATTTAGATCGGCGAAGAAACGGTCCGACATCGCCTCGTCATAGTGCTGGCCTGTATGAACCAGTACGCTCTCAAGCTGAATCTCGTGTACATCCGAGCGATTCGGCGATACAGACAGAGTCTCGTTGTGCTCGCGAATTGCGGCAATGATCGGCGCAGCCTTCATGAAATTAGGCCGCGCGCCGACCACAGTCAGTACCTTTGCTTTCTTTATCGTTTTCATCGGAATAGGAAAATGGGGATTTTGGGGGAAGCGCTCTCACCCAAGTGGGTTGCGCGTGAAGAGTACGCTGCGGGCGAGAGTGCTTATTTTCCTGCGAAGGCGTATAGGAGCCAACCGAGTTCGTACGGCCGGCATTCGTAGCGGACCTTCGTCTGTCTTGTGGCAGTGCCGCTGCGCAACTGGACCACTCGAAGTGCCGCGTCAATGCACACATCTAGAGGATCAAGATAAATACAACGCCAGATCAGGCCCAGCGAAGGCTCGACAAAATCTCGGTGCAACTCGTTATTGCCTCTGATCCAGGCGAGTCCTTTATAGATTGCTTCGCTGAAGTCGTGACCGGAAGCTTCTGCAGCGGCAAAAAGCATCATCGGTCCCATCGCATGCTGATGCACGGAGTAAACAGGATAACGGCTGACTACTTTGCCGTTCGAAGAGTCATAGCGCCACGACCATTCACCAAGCGGAGCCTGCAACCCGCATATGGTTCTTGCGGTGCGCATCGCCATTGCGCAGGCAGAGTCGTCATTAAGAGCTTGGGACAAGCGCGCAAAGGCGATGGTGGGATAGACCTGGTCAGCGAAGGTACCAATTCTTCGCTGAATATAATTCCTTGCCGGCGTGCTCCGCGAAAGATGTCCATAGATTCCGGAGTCGCCACAGTTGCCTTCCAGGATTCGCCGTGCTGCCGCTACTTGCTCCGCGAGCCCGGGAAGATCAGCGCTTCCGCATAGATAACACATCGCCAGCCCTGTTAGATACCACGCAACCTCCATCGTGGCGCCCTGCCGACCATCGGAAAATTTCGTCAATGCTTCTGTCGCACTCACGTTGTGATATATCTGCGGCATGCGGTCGGGAACAAGCTCTGCACAAGTCCACAGAAGCAGACCCAAATCGCCAGTATTAGTGAGCCAACTCATATCTCGCAGCAGAGTTTCAAGCACCATGGCGATGTCTATCGGAGAACGTCCGCCCGAACGCTCGTAGCGCTGAAGCCCAAGCAAGGTCATCAGGGTATAACGCGGAGATAACCCCTGACGCTGCATTCCGGATTTCTTACGGGCGTAAATTTCGCAAAAAATATTCTCTTTCGGATCGAGCATCGGAACCAGGCCTGACGCTGCCAGATGGCACAGCTCCGCAGTGCTGGTCGGCAGCGCCTGCATGTTCTCCGTTTTTTCAAGTAAGTTTGCTCTCATTCTTGAGTCTCGCTATTGCAGAACGGTAAAGATACTGTCGACAACAGCATCCAGCGCAGCGCTACGCCCCTGCGCAGAAGCATCTGACCGCTCGCGGCGCACTAGCTTAAGTTTCTCGCGAACATCCTGCTGGCTTTCAAGCAGGATCAGTTTGTCGATCTTCGCAAGATGAGCGTCGACGGCGCCAAGAGTTCCGCGAAAGAAACTATAGACTGGCACTCCGAGCGCAGCAGCCTCGCGGTTCATAGTGCCACCGCCACTAATGACAGCATCCGAGTACCAGATAAGGTCCAGCCCGTTTACAACCTGCTTAGGAATCTTGATTCTTCCATCGGCAAAGAGCCTCGGCTTTGCTTGACGAAGTTCGGCTTCCTGCCTTGGGGTTCGCGGTAGCAGGATAGTTTTGGCCTTCGGCTGATTTTCCAGGAGCTCGAACACCGTCATCAGCAACTTTTCGCTCTCCGGATTGTGGTAATGCGCCTCGGTTGCCGGAGGACGAAGAGTCACGACGACATCGTCGGGCGAGATGCCCAGGCTGGCTGGCAACGAGGGATCTGGCTGAAAGAACGGAACGTATACATCTTCCTTGATGCCTGGATAGTGCAGAATATGATCGCGCAACAAGCCGGCCTTTTCAAAGTTATCAGATGGTATGACCTCGGGAGTCAGCACCCATTTCTTACGCTTAGAACCTAGCATGCTGGTGAGACGTTGATTGGAAAACTCGTAGTCGATGATATTTACGTTCGGAATGCCAAGCAGGCCGCATAGAACGATCAGCGAGCGCGAACAGTGCGACACGCCTATAGCTGGCCGCTTCTTTCGAATGAACGCGGCCAGCTGGCTAACGCGGATGCCAAGGCCGCTTATCTTGGCGAATGAGTTCTTGCCATAGTGGTGGCCGATCCTGCGATATTTGAGCCCCACCATGTCGGCCAGTTGGCAGGTCTGAAAACAATCGCGGGCCGTGACAACGACTTCGCAACCGCGTGCCTCCATTTCCCGGATGATCGGCAAAAAAAACGGCACGTGCGGAGAATTTTCGAGATCGATCCAGATTGTATGACGCACATTATTCTTCTTTGCCGCACGCATCGCATCTGATGCTGCAGAGTCGGGCATAGTGCGATCTACCTCAGGCAGGGCGACCGATTGATGCTGCAGCATATTTTTCGCTCAATCCCTTGAATGTGAAATGCAGCTTTAAGAAAAATTCGAATCTAAAGGGAGCATTTGTGCCCTTTGTGGGCATCAGGAGAAATTTCTAGCTCGTACTGACCATCGAAGCGGCATTCAGATATTCGGCCAGCCCCGTTTCCCAAGATGGAAAGACGTTGAGGCCGATAGCCTTGAGCCGCCTATTCTCCAAAACGGAATAGCGAGGCCGGGGTACTTTGGCAGGAAACTCAGAGGAATCCGCGATGTCCACCTCTACAGCTAGGCCTGCAGTTGCAAAAATCTCCTTAGCGTACTGATGCCAGGAGCAACTTCCTTCCGCGGTAGCGTGATACAAGCCGTATTCTTTGCAGTCTTTGAGCGCAGCCACCTGACGCGCAATCGCAATCGTAGGTGTAGGGCTGACAAACTCATCGTTAACCACTCTCACCCGGCCGCGCTCACGGCCAAGTTTGAGCATCAGCTCGACAAAGTTGAGTCCGCCCTTGGCGCGGCACGGACGCTTTCCATAGATCGCCGATGTACGCAGAACAAAATGCTTCGGATGCAGCGTACGGACAAAACACTCTCCCGCCAGTTTCGAATTGCCATAAACATTGAGTGGCAAAGGTGCATCTTCTTCTACGTAAGGCTCGCTCTTTGCGCCATCAAAAACATAATCTGTGCTGATGTGGACCAGCACCGCGTCCATTTCACGCGTCACAAGTGCGAGGTTGCGCGCCCCGATCGCGTTCACAGCAAAGGCCTGGTCAGGCTGCTGCTCGCAGCGCTCCACGTTGTGCATAGCCGCAGTGTTAATAACCATCTGCGCGCCGCTGTTGCCAATGCAGCTTCGCACCAACTCGGTATTTGCCAGCTCGACCTCAGCGTGCGTAATCTCGACGACATTGTCTCCGTGCTCACCGAACACGGAGACAATGTCGGAACCGAGTTGTCCGTTTGCACCGACAACTGCGATCTTCATATGGCTCCCACCATGTTGTGCACTTCAAGATCCTTCTCAATGGCCTTAAAGCACTGAATGTTGGCGTAGGCAGGATTATCCCAATCCTGGAACTTCGACATATTGTCGATAAGGCTATATACGATGGATTTGACGTTGCCGGTTGGGTGGAAGCTCAGAACATTGGCTGCCTTATCGGTGCTGACCTTGTAGTTTCTGAAGTCCTGAATGTGCTTGATATTCAGATTGATGCGCAGATTCAGCTTCTCCTCAATCGCGCTCTTGACCAAGTCGCCAACTTCGCCGACCGTATAATTGCCGGACGCGAGATTGAAGATGCCAGAGATTCGATAGTTGGCCTCGATGGCACGAATGTAGGCAGTAGCCGCATCGTCGATGCTCAGGATCGGCCGCCAGATGGAAGGATTATTCACCGTGATGACACGGTCCTTCATCGCAGCCTTGAACATGGTATTGATGATCAGATCGAGCCGCATGCGCGGGCTGTAGCCGGAGATGGTCCCCTTGCGCAGCGAGATAACCGAAAAGTCTTCGTTCGTGAGCTGCACCACGGCCTGCTCTCCCTGCAGTTTTGAGATGCCGTACGGGTAGCTGGAACTGACCGGACGCGTCTCGTCATAGAGCTCGTTCTCTGTGTACCCATAGACCGAGCAGGACGAAGCGTAGATATACCTTTTCACCTTGGCATTCTTGGCAATATAGGCCAGGTACGCCGGTGCTGCCGCATTGAAGATGAAGTTCTTGCTCGGCGAGTACTCCGCCATGGGATCGTTGGACAGCCCTGCAAGAAAAATCACCTGATCGTACGCCGCCAGATCGTCAGCGGTGAGTTGGAAGATATCCTTGTTGAGAATCCCCACCTGGCGCGGCAGATGATTGCCGAACCAGAATAGATCAACAACGTCGACCTTGTAGCCACGCTCAAGAAGCCTCGGAATCAGCACCGAGCCCAGATAGCCGGCGCCTCCAGCAACCAGTATTCTCATAGATTTACTCCAGACTAAACAGTCGGTTGTGCTACTGCAGAGTATTGAAAGTTATCCGACTCGGGCGAGGTGGTCCACTCGGCGAGCGTGCGGGCATTGCGATCTTTCTCAGAAACCAGCACGTCGCTCAGCGGCCACTCGATGCCGATTGCGGGATCGTTCCACCGGATGGCAGACTCTGCCTTGTTGTTATAGATCCCAGTGCATTTGTATTGAATCTCAGTCCCATCGGCGAGCGAGCAGAATCCGCGCGCAAACCCGGCCGGCGCCCAAACCGCGCGCCTGTTCTCGGCAGTAGCCTCAACTCCAATCCACTTGCCGAATGTTGGAGAACCCTTGCGAATGTCCACAGCCACCAGAAAGGCCGCGCCGACAGTCACGCGCATCAGCTTGCCCATGGGCGGCTCCCACTGGAAGTGCAGCCCGCGCACAACTCCCTTCGATGACCGGGAGTGATTGTCCTGGACAAACTCAGTTGGCAGATTGAGGGCCTTGAACTGATCAGCCCGGAAGGTCTCCGAAAAAAAACCCCGGCTGTCCTGAAAAATCTCCGGTACGACCACAACTACGTCTCCCAGATATCTTGACTCGATTTGAATTTGCATATGCTTCCTTATTTCGAGTTCGTGAATCTTTATGAACTTATATCTTCGACTGACTACGCGCAGGCGGCCTTCGACGCAAAGGCTTCGATCTCTTCGACCACCCGGGTCTGCTGGCTGGCAGTCAACTGCGGAAACATTGGCAAAGACACGATTTCAGAGGCCACCTGTGTCGCCACCGGAAGATCGGCGCTCGCATAGTTCATCGCTGCATAGGCCTTCTGCACATGAAGTGGAACTGGGTAATGGATGCCTGTACCAATGCCAGCTGTCTTCAGGTGCGCCATCATCCCTTCGCGGTCGCTGGTACGCACCACATAGAGGTGATAGACGGCGCGCGACCACGATGGTTCATACGGGCGGGTCACGCCGTCGACATGGGCCAGCAGTTCGTTGTAGCGAGCCGCAAGCTCGCGGCGCTGCTCATTCCACTTGGCAAGGTGCGCCAGCTTTACCTGAAGCATGCCCGCCTGAATTGCATCGAGACGTCCGTTATAGCCTTCGATGTCGTGATAATACTTGCGTGCCTGACCGTGATCGCGCAGCATCGCCATCCTATGTGCGATCTCACGATCCTTAGTGACGGCCGCTCCCGCTTCGCCGCAGGCGCCAAGGTTTTTACCAGGATAGAAGCTGAACGCCGCAGCCTTGCCCATCGAGCCTGCTTTCATCCAGCGATCGTTCTTCTGTGAGAAGTACTCTGCACCGTGCGCCTGACATGCATCCTCGACGACCATTAGGCCAAACCGATCGGCGAGTTCGATGATCGCATCCATGTCGGCCATCTGCCCGTAGAGATGCACCGGCACAACAGCGGTGACAGGGCGGCCGCTCCTGCGACTGATAAGTTGACCTGCGCCGTCACGCGCGCACTGCTGCTCGAGATATTCGCGCAGTCTTTCGACTGACATGTTGTACGTGAGCGGATCGATGTCGACGAACTCCGGCAGTGCGCCGGCCTGCGAGATCGCCTCGGCAGTTGCGATGAAAGTATGAGGCACAGTAACGACAGCATCGCCCGACTGCACTCCGCACGCCATCAGGGCGAAGCGCAGTGCGTCGGTGCCGCTGCTGACACCCACTGCGTGCTCCACATCGCAAAACTCCGCGAACGAACGCTCAAACCCCTCTACCATCGGCCCACCGATGAACCCAGCTGTGTGCAGGGCATTGCGGAATACCGCAGTCAGTTCCTCCTCCAGTTCCACATGCGGTGTGATCAGATCAAGAAACGGAATAGATTTATCAATCGGCACTTTGGCCCTCCGTCTTACTTTCGATATAACGCAGAACCCTGGCTGGATTACCCGCCACGATTGCGTTGGGTGGAACATCTTTGGTGACGACACTGCCCGCGCCTACGATTGCATTTTCTCCAACGCTCAGGTTGCAGAGAATCGTCGTACCAGAACCTATAGACGCGCCCCTTTTAATGACCGTTGGCTCGACTTTCCAGTCCGCCTCTGTCTGCAGTTCTCCATTAGCCGCCGTGGCCCGTGGGTAGATGTCGTTGGTAAATGTAACTCCGTGACCAATGAAGACATTGTCCTCGATCACCACGCCTTCGCAGATAAAGGTGTGGCTGGAGATCTTACAGCGTTTGCCAATGGTTGCATTCTTCTGAATCTCGACAAAAGCGCCGATCTTGGTTTCGTCGCCAATCGTGCAACCGTATAAATTGATGAACTTTGAGAGCCGAACGTCTTTGCCAAGCTGGACATCGGGCGCAATGCTTTGCCAGTTCATAGATAAACGAGTTCGCCTCTCTTGCTCAGAGATTTGCTGGCGGCCTCAAGCATCTTGACGACGCGGAGTCCGGCAACCCCATTGTTGAATGGCTCCTGGTCTGATTGAATGCACTCGACAAAATAAGTCATCTCCTGCCGTAATGCTTCAACTTGCTCTAGTTGCGGCGACCACATATCTCCTGATCGGTAACTCACCAGAAGATCGTAGACGCCCTCGCGGCTGGTGATCTGCACGCCCTTATCGTAGATTTTGACCTTCTCGTCTGCCTCGAGATCGTTCCAGACCAGCATCTTCTTCTCGCCGCCGATAAGCGTCGTCCTGACTTTTACCGGAGAAAGCCAGTTGACATTGATATGCGCAATCACCTTACCAGGAAAGTAGATCGTCATGTATGCAACATCTTCGTGCCCGTTCAAGTGTCCCTGGCCAGTGGCAACTACCGCTTCCGGGCTGGATTTGATCAGGTGATCCATGATGGATAGATCATGCGGCGCCAGATCCCACAGCACGTTGACGTCGTGCTGAAACAGTCCGAGATTCACACGCGTAGAGTCGTAATAATAGAGACTTCCCAAAGCTCCTTCATCGATGAGCTGAGCAATCCTTCTGACAGCGCCCGTAAACAGGAACGTGTGATCGACCATGATCTTGAGGTTTTTCTGTGCCGCAAGGTTGATCAGTTCTTCGGCTTGCCCAACTGTACTTGTGAAAGGTTTTTCTACGAAGACATGCTTCCCGTTTTCCAGAGCCTGCTTCGCAAGCTCATAATGGGTCCACACCGGCGAGATCACTGCAATCGCATCGATGTCGGGAGATGTGATCACCTCCGTCGTGTCTCCGGTTACTTTCACCCCCGGATATGCTTTTTGCGCACGAGCACGAGCGGAAGCACTGATCTCCGCAATTGCCATTACGTGCGATCCATCTATGCCGACAAGGTTTCGTACTATATTGGGTCCCCAATAACCATACCCGATCACGCCAAAGTTCATAAGTTTTTCTCTTTCGAAGGTTCTCTAAATTAGATGGCCCAGGAAGGTCTTCTCGAATGCCGCAGGTTCGAATCATTACCCGGATATATGAACCTGCTAACCACTATCTCGGACTGGGTCTAATATGCGCCGGAGCCCTTGATCACTGCGAGCGGCGTTCGGATAAGGATGCGAATATCGAGCCACGGAGACCACGACATTGCATAACGCAGATCCAGGCGCACCATCTCGTCGAACTTCACGGTGCTGCGGCCAGTCACCTGCCAAAGGCCTGTAATTCCGGGCTTCACATCCAGCAGCCGTCTACGATGCCATGTCTGGTAGGCTGCCAGTTCGTAAGGAATAGGAGGCCGCGGACCAACAAGCGACATATCCCCCCATAAGACGTTCAGGAACTGAGGAAGCTCGTCGAGGCTCGTTCTGCGCAAAAACTTTCCGAGCGGCGTGATTCTCTTGTCGTTCGTGATCTTGTAGACGTTCTCACGATTGCCGTTCGCTGTCTCGCCGTCACCCCGGCTTGCAATGAGCTTTGTGACAAACTCTTTATGCACGGAGCTGTCGTTATTCATATACATCGAGCGGAACTTCAAAAATGTGAAGCTTCGCCCGTATTGACCAACCCTCCGTTGCCGGAAGAATACCGGGCCTGCTGAAGTAGCTTTTACGGCGAGCGCAATGACAATGAAAACGGGAGCGCAGAGAATCAGCATCATCACGCTACCCACAATGTCGATCGTACGTTTCACGGCCAGTAGCGGTCGCCTGCCTTTGTTATGGCTCAAAAGGTCAGGATAGAGGGCGGGATTGCTGAGACGCCCAGGCTTGTCGTGGTCCCAGTCGTCAGGAAAGAAGTGAAACGAGATGCTGATCTGCCTGAATGTCTCTGAGGACAACTGATCTTCCAGAGTCATACTCACCCGGCTGACGATCATGTTGGCTATAGAATCCCGATCACTGCCAAGCAGGCCAGTAAACATGACGCCGACCATCGCGCGATCCTTATACCAGCCGATGATGTCGGTATCTCTGCTTGACGCCATTAAGGCGGCAACGATGACTTCAAGCGTTTTAGCATTGTTTGCCGGACTTTCGTTATTGCAGATTTCCAGCAACATCAGCAGGAAGGGCGCCTTCGACCTCTCGGTTCGTTTGCGCTCAATCGCGATCATTCGCCTGAATGTCTCTTCATCCAGCGGCAACCGGTCTGCCGCTGACATTGCATCTGACAACAGAGGATCGGCCATGGATGAAGCATTATTTGCGCTTCGCATAGTCAAGTATTCTCCTCTCTGAGAAATCTCTTTTATTCGGCTGCATGCGTATAGCTGTTAGGCTCTCCACCATAGGGTTCGTGCAAGAGACAGCTCTGCGGGGAAATTGACCACAGCATGGATTACACACGCTGTAGATGACATTGAGGTGAATCACATCTGGAGTGCGCAGTAACTAACTTTCCAGTGTGGATTAGGTGCGGTCGGCAGATGAGCGCCTAGGATGCCGCGGAGGGATGGTAATAGTAGCTGCTGTATTTTGAGATATGGGAACAGTTCAAAAGCGCGCCGAGCAGCTTTCTTGGATCGAGCGCCTTCAGGCCTTTCTCCAGTTGTTGTTTCTCAGTCACGCCTTGTCGCGTCACCAGCAGGATTCCGTCAATCATCCTTACCCAGACGCTCGTGTCGGCCAGCGGAAGAACCGGTGGAGAATCTACGATGATCCAGTCAAACAGCGAGCTCAACTGATCCATCAATAAAGGGAGTTTTGCAGACTGGAGCAGTTCCAGCGGCGCATTGGGTGCAATACCCGCCGGCAGTATCCAAAGGCCGACGCCCTCAAGACGATAGATACTCTCCGCTAGATTGCACTTCCCCTCCAGCCATTCACAAAGTCCAGGAAGCTTACCCGTATTAAACATTGAGGACTGCGAGGGCCGCCGCACATCTCCATCGAGTAGCAGTACCTTTTCTTCGGTCTTAAGGGCCAGCGTACAGGCCAGATTCGCGGCGACTGTGCTCTTACCTTCGCGCGGAACAGTACTGGTAATCAGCAACTTTTTTAGGGTCCGCGTCCGCCGTATGTCTCTCAACCGTACGCCCAGAAGCCGAAATGCCTCCGAGGTCGGGTCATCTTTCTTGTCCAGCAGGCACACCAACCGGCTTTCCGACGGGATGGACATGGAAAGAGTCTGGAACTGCGCGAAGACATCTGTTGCCGACGCGGATTGCGCGATGGCAGACATACCTGCATCATGCAGATCTGCAACAGCGGCCTGTTCCTCAAAAAGAGAACGGTGTCCATTCCCGTTCGTTCCATTTTGAACGAACACAGGCGCCTGATCTAGTCGAGGCGCAATCTGTCCCTCGACACTGCGGAGCAGTTCTGTCGCCTCTGCCGGTAGGTCAGGCCTTTCCCCGGCCCGCTCCGTTTCCGATCTTAGTAATGCATCAAATATCTGGCTCATATTTACTTTCTTCGACAACTACCGGTTCCAGCCCCATGCCGTCTGCAACAGGTCCACTGTGCGAATTGTTATAAAGGTCCCGCCTGGGGCCGGATACCGGCCAGGCATCGAATTTGTTGCGAACACGCGCTCCTGGATCGGCAGATGAGCCAGGTATATTGAGGCGAAAGTCTTTGGCAACCTCATCAATAATCTCTGCACTTACGACAGGCAGCCGCCTTGCATAGGCAGTAATGAGCGCGTTTTCGCAGATTGTATTAATCAGGCGCGGCAGGCCCTGTGAGTAGCGGTGCACCTTGGCAATGGCGTGCGCCGAAAACAACGGAGCCGCCGCCGGGTCAGCGCCGGCGATGCGCAGTCGCCGCTCGATATAGGTCGTGGTTTCTTCCGGGCTCAAGGGACCAAGCTGTGTGCGCAGTGCAATTCTTTGCTTAAGCTGTCGCAGCCCTACTGAATCCAGCTTTTCATCGAGTTCCGGTTGCCCAACCAGCATGATCTGCAGCAGCTTCTCGGTTGTCGTCTCCAGATTCGAAAGCAGGCGTATCTCTTCCAGAGTCTCGGCTGACAACAGGTGCGCTTCATCCACGACCAGCACTGTGGTCAACTGCCGGCTGCCGCGTGCAATCAGAAACTGGCTCAGATCGGTCAGCAGCTCACACTTGTTCTTCCCAGTTGCAGGAAGCCCGAAATCGGCAACCGTGTACTGCAGGAATTCGGTGGGACTGAGCGTGCTGTTAAATAGATACGCATAAGCCACATCCTTGCTCTGCTCCAGTAGCCGCAGCAGACACCGCAACAGCAGCGTTTTTCCCGTTCCAACTTCACCTGTGATCACAACCATGCCCTTGTGCCTGCGGACGCCATAGTACAAGGAAGCGAGCGCCTCATCGTGGCGCTTCGTTGGGACAAAGCACACCGGGTCCGGCGTCAGCTCGAACGGGTTGCGGTTGAGATGGAAGAATGTTTTGTACATCGGTCAAAGAACCTAACTATGAAGAAAGCTGAATGCAGAGCCAGCCAGAATTGTGACGAAGACAAATACAGCGGCAGCCCATCCTAGCCTGACTTTACGTTTGGCGCCGCGCAGGTCTGCAGGAGTTACGATCTCCGGCACCTCCGAGATAATCGATACTGGCAGAAGTCCCTCAATCTCCTTGTCGCTGTGCGTGCGGTCGTCGAGAAACTCCAGCAGTACAACCATCAGGATACCAAGTCCGAAACCTGCGCCCGCTCCGGCCGCACACATCTTCAGGCGATTTGGAAAATCAGGTTTTGCAGGAAGGCTTGGTGGATCAAGCATGGTGAACCGCTCGCCTGCCTGCATCCGCTCCATGCTGGTCGCCATCTCCGAGTCGCTTTCCTTTTTCAGCAGTTCGTTGTAGTTCTGCTGCGACTGGTCGTAGCCACGCGTCAAATCAGCTAGTTGCTGCGCTACGGCTGGTTCGTTGCTCACCTTGGATTGATACTCGTTGATCCGAGACTTCAGGTTGGTGATTGCCTGCTCGCGATTAGCAATCTCTGCATCGTTGGCCCGCAGTTGGCTTTGATATTGCAGCATCGGTGCACTGTCGCCAGCATCAAGGACAGTGGGCGAGGTATTACTTGCCTTGTGACTGTCGCTGCTAGCCTGGCGCTTTAGACTTGCAACCAGTTCCGCTCTAGCTTTTTCCGCGTCGGCGATCTGCTGCTTGACCTGCTGCACCTCAGGATAGCTGTCAGTATAACGCGTGCTGAGATCGGCGAGTCTCGACCGCAGGGTATCGATCTGCTTGTCAATACCGGCAAGACCGGAAGGTGCTCCAGTGGCTGTGTGAACTGCTGTTCCCTGGACGGTGTTATATTGGTCAATCAGAGCTTGGGTATAAACGCGTTGCTGCTTGGCTGTGTTCAGCGCGTCTTGTTCGTTCTGGAGCTGCGTTTGCAGTCCGCTCAGGATCTGGAGATTGGTTGCTTCCTGCGTCGGCAGCTCTCCCTGGTGCACCGCCTGAAAAGCGCGTACCTTGGCGTCCTGATCTGCAAGACTGGCTCGCGCACTTGCCAGCTGGTTCTTCATGAAGTCTGTGGTGTTTTCAGACTCCTGTTCCTGCACCCTTGAATTCTCGTCGATGAAAAGACCTGTCAGCTCACTGGTCACTTCCTGCGCCACGTGCGGATCTGGCGCAGAGTAGGCGATTCTGAATGCTGTAATCGCCGCATTCTGCTGGTCGCGCACAAGGTCGATGCTGATATCCTTACGAATCAGTGCAACCTTCTCATCCGGTGACAGAGCACGGTGGCCACCGGAATAGAGATGCAGCTTATCGATCGTCATCAATAGACGCGTCCGGCTCAGAATCTGCTGCTCAATGCTTTCCATGCGGGCCTGCAGGTCGTCGTTCACATTGGGTAGCACGTAGTTCTTAGGCATGCTAGGCTCTTGCACAAGAATTAACGTGCTTGACTTGTAGCGGGCCTGCAAAAACCAGCTCGAACCCCAGATGATTAACCAGCCAAAGAACAAGCATGCCAGAAATGGAAGATGACGACGGCGTGCGATGTCCAGGTATCGCTGGAGGTCCAGCTGTTGCGGTTTTTCTTCAAGAACTTCAGACATGACTATCTCCCAACCGGCCGCTGGAATTGCCACGAAACCGAGACAAACTCATTGTTCGTATTCGGATTATTTGCAAGTGCAGGCACTCCGCGATAACTCTGATGCATGCGGTTGTATTCGAAATCGATTTTGAGGTTGCGCCCTAGCGTATGCTCAACCGTTGCCGTTCCCGCAATGGAATGTCCTCCCAGCGCAGTGAAAAAGGCCATCGGAGAAACAGATCTGTTCGTGGCATAGAGAGCGCTCGCAGCCGCAGTCCAGGTGCGCAGTGCCTGCCAGCGTGCCGAAGCAGTGGCGCTCCGCGAATGGAAAGCTCCTTCCAATCCACCCGCTCCAGTTACCTGCTGCGCGTAGTTGACTGCGAAGTTGGTGCGGAATGACTGTGCCCCCATGCTTGCCATGAAAAACGGACCCCAGGAACTGGAAGTCGGATATGGCGATTCATCAA
Source organism: Occallatibacter sp. (assembly GCA_035546015.1). Lineage (GTDB taxonomy): Bacteria > Acidobacteriota > Terriglobia > Terriglobales > Acidobacteriaceae > Telmatobacter. The sequence continues at coordinate 1,465 of DASZXD010000199.1, read as the reverse complement.
CTTGGTAGTGCTGCGGACCACCTGACACAGAGAAAGAAACCGTACGCTTCAGGTAAAAGGTATAAAAGGCTGAGATAGTGTGCATCAGGGTTTCGCTCTGGGCGTTGGTCGGACTCGCAATCAGCTGGGAGTAGTTGTAATTTACGCCAAAGTATTGCGAAGTAGACAGCCTGCGGTTATAAAAGGCTGAACCGCCGCGAGAGCTTGAGTTGTTGAGGCCCTGTGATACGGCTGAATCCAGATAGTGCAGAAACGTAGTCGAGCCGGAAGCGCCAACCATAGTGCTGATGCTGATCTGATCCGTCATTTGTACAAGGGCGGCATTGTTGATCTGGTTTGCAAACGGCAGGATGATGCCTGGTGTGGTGCTCTGAGGCGATCCGGAAACAGACCCGCCAAAAGGTGATGTCGGCAGACCGAAGATCGTCGAGCCTTTGTCGAAAGTGTCTGTCCCTTCAATCGTCACGTGCGGAGTCAGGCGATAGCGGTAATCAACACTCGCATTCTGATCTGAGGCGCTCAGAGCACTCGTGGGCCGATAAAATAAGTATCCCGAGTTGTAAACAAATGCCCTGTGTTGACGACCATCTATCTGGTCAAAAGCCACCGATGGGTGAATCGCGTAGGTGGTTTCGCTGATCGATGCGGCTGAGCCGCCCGGATATAGGTTATCGATGTATCCAACGCTGGCATTAATCCCAAAACTGAGGACATTCGATTTCGTCTCAGAACCAACTCCAGTCGGGTACGCGCCACCGCTTACTGGAGGCGGCGTCGCCATCTGGCTGTCGCTTCCCCCATTCGAACCGCCGTTTGCCGCCGGCTGCACCTGAGACCAGGCTGCGCTGGCAGTAAGCATTGCAAACATCAAGCAAAATCGTAACCGCATAGATAGCACTTCAGGGCACGACAATAGTGTCGTGCGGCTCGAGCCTGATGTTCTGTTCCGGGTGCTTGCCTTTGATTACGTCCTTGTAGTTGAACGCAATGCGGGACTCTGTACCGTCGGCACTTTTACGCAGAATGTAGATATCTTTGACCTTTGCAAAATCTTGAAAACCACCGGCTCCTGCGATTGCATCCAGAACTGTGGTGGTCGCTGCAAGAGGATAAGATCCTGGCTTTGCAACCCGACCAAGCACGTTGAACTTACGGCTGTTGATCTGCATTACCATCACGGTGACATTGGGACGCGTGATGAAGGTTCGCAGCTTCTCCGCAATATCCTGCTGCAGTAGCAACGGTGTCCGCCCCGCCGCCTGAACGTCTCCTATCAGCGGCAGAGAAATCTTGCCATCCGAGCGCACCGGGACAGTCTGCTTCAGGTCTGGCTCGTTCCAGACATTGATGCTGAGCTGATCATCGGTTCCAATTACAAAACTGTCATCGTTGGGCTGTGGCCCGGACTGCGTATCTGGTTTGGCTGTTGTGGCCCCCGCTCCATCGGCCGGAGGTGCCGCAGTTG
>DASZXD010000198.1:0-1558 GCA_035546015.1 Occallatibacter sp. | reverse complement strand
CAGCGCCAGTTCTGCCTGTCCCTCGTGATAAAAGAGATTCGATATGTGGATCAGCGCGCGGCTCTGCCTGGCAATGGTTTCTTCAATCACCGGATTACCGTAGCCCAGCGCATTGACGCCGATGCCGCTGAGCAAATCGAGATAGCGCTCGCCCTGCTCGTCGATGATGTGAACACCCTTGCCCTCCACAAACAGGATCGGATTCCGTTCGTAGGTCGAAAGCAGCAGCCGCGACTCCGCGGCCCGGATCTGTTCAAGTTTGGTCAATGTTATTTCTCCTCAGGCAACCATCACTTCTGTGCCATGAGCCACGCGCGAGCTGCACAGATCGGGTAACGAGCCGGCAGCTTCGGCAGGCAGAATTCTCACGCGCTTTACGCCGTTCAAAAGCGCCTCGCGGCAGGCAGCCAGTTTAGGCAGCATGCCACCGGAGATAACCGCGCTTCGCGCCATCTCCGCAATCTGGTCGATCGACAGCCATCGCAATACTTCTCCGTCCGCTCCTTTGACGCCAGGAACGTCGGTAAGAAAGACGAGCGCATCGGCGCGGCAGGCCACCGCACAGGCTGAGGCCATCTCATCCGCGTTGATGTTGTAAAACTCGCCGTCAAAGCCCAGCGCCATCGAGCAGAGCACCGGCACGCCGTTCAACTGCCAGATCGACTCGAGCCAGCGCGGATCGCTTGCCGCAATCTCGCCCACATATCCAAGATCGGGTGCCGTGCGCTTCTTGCGTGCGCGAAACAGCAGTCCGTCACCGCCAGAAAGCCCAACAGCAGGCTGGCCCTGCGCGCCCAGCGCGGCTACCAGGCTCTTGTTCACCTTGCCGGCAAACACCATCAGCGCCACATCGCGCGTCTCAGCGTCGGTCACACGCAACCCGTCGATAAACTCACTCTGCTTGTTCAGCGCCTTGAGTGTGCGGGTTAGTTGCACGCCGCCGCCGTGCACCACAACCACCTGGTTGCCGTCGCGCACCAAGTCAACAATCGCGCGCACGCAGCCATCGAGAAGAGCTGGATTTTCGAGGCCAGCTCCGCCCAGTTTGACGACATATTTCATTCGAGCCCCTCCGACTCACCCCAACCGAGCACGACATTCATGTTCTGCACGGCCTGACCGGCTGCGCCTTTCAGCAGATTGTCCAGGCAGCTCACGATCACTGCGCGTGTGCCGCTGGCATCGAGCTGAAAGCCAATGTCGTTGTAGTTGGTCCGCACCACGTACTGAATCTGCGGCAGCGTCTTCTCATAGAAGCGCACCATCGGGCTGCCGGCAAAAAACTCGCGAGAACCCTTCGCTACTGACTCGCGCGTTTGCGCTTCCTTGAAGCGGACATAAATGGTCGACAAAATCCCGCGCGGGATCGGCAGCAGATGTGGTGTAAAGACAATCTCGCCCGCAGTCAGCCCGATCTGTTCCAGCAACTCGCCCGTGTGGCGATGGCTGAAGACGCCGTATGCAGAGAGATTGTCAGCCGCATACATAAAGTGTGTCTTCGCCGTGGGCGACTTGCCCGCGCCGCTCACGCCGCTCTTCGAGTCGGCGATGATGCCCG
>DASZXD010000197.1:0-10942 GCA_035546015.1 Occallatibacter sp. | reverse complement strand
CGCTCCCGGAAGCAATGTCAGCAGTGCTGGCTTCAATCGTGCCTGTAGGCTATAATGATCGAACAAGTTAAAATCACTCATCGTCTTCTACTTGTGTGTAAAACGGAATAGGTTCGATTGATACCCACCCAGCACGCGGGGGCGCCTGAAAGGGAAAGCAAATACTTCGCCCTGCCGTAACGCTTACTGAAGCCCCACGTCGTCGGAGAGCATTCGTCACCCGTTTATTTGGATGCTTCGGTTCTCCTGCCTTTGCAGCCGAGATGAACGCCGTCCAGTCCTTAGTGTCATTGGTACGAATGCTGCCGAACAGGCGATTTACGATCGAAGGGCCTAAATTCCTCCGGCTCCCGTGGTGGGGTACGTCAAAGAAGTTAATCCCGCCGACTGAAATCCTCACGGAGTTCGCATAATCTATGGCCGAGTGTAATGCGGGTACACCCGCATCGCCGGTGAATAAGAGTTTCTGTCCATCGATCTGCAGCATGAAGATCACCGACGAGTTGTTTTCAGGACTCGTCGCATCTGGCTCGGGTTCCTTTAAGGTTTCCGTAAACCAATTCTCCGAGATCCATTTGGACGCACTCTGTCCGAATTGTCGCAGGATCTGGGCGAGTGTGTTGCTGGCTGCATAGTTCGTGGTGGTCGGCATGCAATCAAAACAGCACAGCATCTCGCGGTAGTAATCCTTTGTTGGCCCGAGAACAACAAGACCACTGTTGTTTGTTGCACCCGCGAAAGGTTCGACGATCGGAATCTGCTTTCTCTTTGCGATTTGCTCAATTTCACGAGCGGCCGAAAGATTGCGGCGAAGCTTGGTGCGGATTGAATCGGTGGAAATACTTGAGTCTTCGAGTAACGCTTTCGCGGCATGCGAATGATCCCATGGCAAGTGCATCGCCACCATTCCAACACGCAGGTTTTCCAGGATCTGACGCATGCCCGACGCATGATCAGTGTCGGGGTGAGAAAGGATCGCTACGTCAACTGAATCTGTGCAGTAGTGTGCTTTCACATGTTCGACGACCTTATCCCCAGATTCGATTGTTCCGCCGTCGATGGTGATCACGACCTGTTCTTCGCGAGGGCCAGCCAAATTGCCGTAGCGGAGACAGATGGCGTCACCGCTCTTTTCACCCTCTCCAACCGCGATGTAATCGACTTCGTAGCCCATAAATTGACTTTATCTTTGCTATAACATATATTGCATTAATGACCTTGTCAAATAACTTCGACGAGCAGGTTCGGGAAGTACGGACAAAACTTGGGTTGAGCCAAGAGCAGTTGGCAGCAAGACTTAACGTGTCGTTTGCCACCGTCAACCGATGGGAAGGTGGGAATGCGAAGCCGCAGCGGGCACAGTTGGAGGCCTTCCGCAAGCTTCAGGAAGAAGCCGGCCTTGCTGACGGCGATATTGCCGCTGTTGCTCCAGCCGGAGCAACCCGCCAGCGACGGGGAGTCGGCCGCAGTGCGGTGCTCTCAAACAAGAGCATGGAGCAGATGCTCTGGGACGCGGCGTGTTCGGTTCGCGGCGAGAAGGATGCCGCAAAATTCAAAGACTATCTGCTTCCACTGCTATTTATAAAACGACTCTCCGACGTTTTTGATGATGAGATCCGACGCCTCGCGGAGCAGTTCGGTGATGCCACCACTGCTCTTGAAGTCTTGGAAGCAGACCATTCGCTCGTACGATTCTATGTTCCGCCGGAAGCACGCTGGCCAATTGTGAGTTGCCGCGAGACCTTCAAGTGGCCAAAGGGCAAGGAACCCAAATCTCTCGGTGAACAACTCACCACCACCATTCGAGCAATCGTCAAGCACAACCCATCGCTGGCGGGCGTGATCGATATCGTGGATTACAATGAGACTCGCAACGGCGAACGTGAAGTCAGCGATTCTGCTCTTCGCGGTGTAATCGAAGCATTTTCAGATCCCCGCTACCGTTTGGGCCTGCATGATGTAGAGCCCGACTTTCTTGGCCGCAGTTACGAGTATCTCTTGCGGAAATTCGCTGAGGGCCAAGGCCAGAGTGCGGGTGAATTCTTCACCCCGACCGAAGTTGGCTTTCTAATCGCAGAGATCCTACGTCCACGGCCAGGGGAAGACTGTTACGACTATGCCTGCGGTTCATTCGGATTGCTCATCAAATTGCAGATTGTCTGCCGCCGGCTCGATCCATTAAGTAAAGTCCCGCTCCGGCTCAATGGCCAAGAACTCACCGGTTCCAGCTACGCCATTGCCTGCATGAATAAGATCATCCACGACATGCAGGGCGAAATCGTCCGTGGCGACTCCATGAGGAATCCGAAGTTCAAAGATGGCGACACCCGGTTGAAGAAGTTCGACATCGTCGTTTCGAATCCTATGTGGAATCAGCCGTTTGCTCCCGATGTATTTGAGAATGATCCGTTTGAGCGATTCGAAGAACAGGGTGGCGTCACTAGTGGAAAGGGCGATTGGGCATGGCTCCAGCACACTGTTGCTTCACTCAAGGATTCTGGCCGAGCCGCTGTCGTTCTCGACACCGGTGCGGTCACTCGTGGAAGCGGCGGCAAGAACGAGGACAAAGAGCGCAACATCCGCAAGTGGTTCATTGAGCACGACCTCGTGGATGGCGTGATTCTCTTGCCGGACAACCTTTTCTACAACACCACCGCCGCTGGCATAATCATGGTGCTGCGAAAGAACAAACCGAAGGACCGCAAGGGCAAAATCGTGCTCGTGAACGCGAGCCGTGAATTCCGTAAAGGATCGCCGAAGAATTACCTCACTGATGAAGCGGTAAAGAAAATAGCGACCGCCTTTCAAAGTGCAAAGCCTGTTGATGGTTTCGTAACCGTGATTAGTGGTGATGATGCAGCGAAAAACGATTTTAATCTTTCGCCACCTCGATATCTATCAAATGGTACTGCGGAAATCCTAAGACCGCTCGGCACGGTAATGCGTGAATTGGATGCCCTGACCAAGGAAGGAAGGGCGGTCGATGCCGAGCTTCACAAGATTATTGGTCAAGTTATTTTGGAATAACATGATGACGTCAACAGAGAAATGGGCTGAGGTTCGACTCTTCGACATTGCAAAGTGTCAGGGCGGCAGTGCATTCTCGCCAAGCCTTCAAGGACGCAAGAGCGGTGAGCTTCCATTCTTCAAGGTTTCCGATATGAACCTTCCGGAAAATCGGTGGACAATGCACTGTGCGAACAACTACGTTAACAGATCTGATCGGGTCCACATCAATGGCTCGGAGAAGCCAGCTGGAAGCGTCATCTTCCCGAAGGTGGGTGCGGCGATCTTCACGAACAAGAAGCGTCTACTGCTCCAGCCCGCTTTCATAGACAATAACGTTATGGCGGTCTGGCTGACCTCGCCGGAGCGGTGTATTCCGGCGTTTCTCTACCTGCACTTTCTGACAATTGAACTGTCTGAGTTGTCTAATCCAGGTCCACTGCCGTCTATCAATAACAGCAAAATTCAGGAGCTTACAATCAGTCTTCCACCACTGTCCGAGCAGGAGAGAATCGCGGCGGTGCTTTGGAAGATTCAACGAGCGATCGAAGTTGAGGAGAAACTCATTGCGACGGCCCGTGAGTTGAAGCAGTCCGCGATGCGTCAGCTTTTCACAAAAGGTTTTCGCGACGAACCGCAGAAGGCAAGCGATATTGGACGAATACCATCGAGTTGGAATGCAGTTCCACTCGGTTCGCTTGGACGAATTGGCAATGGCTCTACGCCACTAAAGACGAATCCGGCGTACTGGGAAAACGGGACGATCCCATGGTTAACCAGTGCAAAGGTTTACGATGTGACAGTTCGGCAAGCAGACCAGTACGTAACAGCAAAAGCAGTTCAAGAGTGTCATTTGCCGCGTGTTCAGCCAGGCAGCGTACTGATGGCGATAACAGGGCAAGGTAAGACGCTTGGACACGTAGCCGTTACTGCAATCGAGACTTGTGTGAGCCAGCATATTGCCTATATCCAATTCAACAACAATCAGATCGTTCCGCACTTTGTTCGCTTGTTTCTCGAAAGCCGTTATGACGAACTTCGTGGAATTGCACAGGGTGGAGGCAGTACAAAGGGCGCTCTCACTTGCGGTTTTCTCAAGACTTTCTTGATTCCTCTCCCAAAGCCCGACGAGCAAGCTCGAATTGCGTCCGTATTGCTCACCATCGAAGATAAAGCGTCCGTTCACGAACGCAGACGGACGATGTTGCAGGAATTATTCAGAACGATGCTCCACCAACTGATGACCGGCGAAATCCGCGTGAACAAGCTCGATATTGACGTAAGCGAGATTCAACCATGACCACGACACTCGCCAATGAAGCAGGGACGACGCAGTTTCCGCTGATCAAACACGCGGAGCAAATCGGCTGGATCTGTGTTTCGGACACGGAAGCGTTACGCCGCCGAGGTGGTGAGGGCGGACTCTTCTTCTACAAGGATCTTGAAGAAGCACTTATTCGCCTCAACCCAGGCATCATCACCGACGAGAATGTGCAGTCCGTGATTCAGCGGATGGAAAGCGTGTCAAGCACGATCGAGGGCAATCGCGAGATTCTCGAATGGCTGCGGGGAAACAAGACGGTTTACGACGAGCAGGAGAAGCGGCATCGCAACGTGTCGCTCGTGGACTACAAGGACTTGAGCCGAAACGTCTTTCACATCACGTATGAATGGATGTACAAGCCGATCAACAAGAAAGGCAACCGAGCGGATGTCGTGTTTCTCGTAAACGGCATTCCTGTCGCAATCGTCGAGAATAAGAACCCAAAGCTTGCAGATGCCATGGAGCGTGCCGTCAAGCAGCTTCGCCGATACGAATTGGAAACGCCGGAACTTCTGACGATGCCTCAGGTGTTCAACGTGACGCACCTCATCGAGTATTTTTATGGCGTCACCTGGAACTATTCCCGGAAGTTCATCTACCGTTGGAAAGAGCATCCTTCGGAGACGTACAAGGAGGCCGTGCAGAGCTTCTTCCAGCACGCTGCATTTCTCGCTTTGCTCAAGGAGTGGATTCTCTTCTACCTCAAAGATGACGAGTTGCAGAAGACGGTGTTGCGGCAACACCAAACACGAGCCGCGGTGAAGGTTGTGGAACGCTGTGCTGATCCGACGAAGAAGACGGGTCTTGTGTGGCACACGCAAGGGTCCGGGAAAACGTTCACGCTCATCACCGCAGCCAAGTTGATTCTGGAGAACAAAACACGATTCCCCGGTGCGACCGTGATGCTTGTGGTTGACCGCAATGAGTTGGAAGGCCAGTTGTCCGGCTGGGTAGAGCGGCTCGTCGGTGAAATGCACGGACGAGATATCAAGATCGCGTATGCCACCAGTCGGGCGAAGTTGCAGGAACTGCTTGACCAGGATTTTCGCGGACTGATCATTTCGATGATTCACAAGTTCGATGAGATCCGCAAGGATTCCTGCACGCGGTCGGATTTCTATATTCTCATTGACGAAGCCCACCGATCGACCGGTGGTGATCTTGGTAATTTCCTGATGGGCGCCTTGCCAAACGCAACACTGATTGGCTTCACCGGCACACCGATCGACAAGACTGCCTATGGCAAAGGCACGTTCAAGGTGTTCGGAAAGGAAGATAACCAAGGCTATCTCGACAAGTATTCGATCCGTGAGTCGATCAAGGATGGGACAACGGTTCCGTTGCGTCACACGCTGGCACGCAATGACATCCAGCTTCCCACTGAATTACTGGAGGAGGAATTTCTCAGCATCGCTGAATCCGAGGGTGTGAGCGATGTCGAAGATTTGAACCGTGTTCTCGATCGGGCCGTGAATTTGAAGGCGTTCCTCAAGTCTGACAAGCGAGTGGACGAGGTCGCGGCATTCGTCGCGGATCATTTCAAGAAGTACGTCGAGCCGCTCGGTTACAAGGCGTTTCTTGTTGCGGTAGATCGAGAGGCATGTGCTCTTTACAAGAGGGCTCTCGACAAATACCTGCCGTCAGAATATTCGACACCGATATATACAAAGAACGCGGCCGACGTGATCGACCGTCCGCTGGTGGCGGAAGAACAGCTTGATGAGAAAGATGAGAAGAACGCCCGCAAGATATTTCCCAAGCCGGACAAGCTTCCCAAGATCCTCATTGTCACCGACAAATTGCTGACTGGATACGACGCACCGATTTTGTACTGCATGTATCTGGACAAGCCGATGCGTGATCACGTCCTGCTCCAGGCGGTTGCCCGAGTGAATCGTCCCTACGAAGACGACGAGGGTGTGAAGAAGCCGTGCGGACTGATTATTGATTTCGTCGGCGTACTCAAAGAACTCAAGAAAGCCCTGGCGTTCGACTCGGACGACGTGAGCGGCGTCATCGAAGACCTTGATGTACTGTTCGCTCGGTTCAAAGAGTTGATGAATGGTCCCGGCAAAGCGTACCTGAACGCTGCCGACACGACTGGTGGCAACGATGCCAAGCTCGAAAAGCTGCTTTACGAGACGTTTCTCGACAAGGACAAACGGCAGGAATTCGTCGATTTCTTCAAAGAGATCGAAACGCTCTACGAGATCTTGTCTCCGTCGCCTGAATTGCGCGATGATGTCGCGAATTACAACCGACTAGCTGACATATATGTGATGCTACGCAATGCGTACGGCAAGAAGACCGCATTCCTTGGCGAGATCGCTCACAAGACGGAAATGCTCGTTCGTGAAAATGCCGCATCGCACGGATTGGGAAAGATGACGAAGACTGTCGAATTCGACGCCGCGACATTGAAAGCGTTGAAGGACAAGAAGGGGTCTGGGAACGGCAAGGTCATCAACCTCATCAAGAGTCTCGAAAAGAGTGCCACTGACCGTGGTGCCAATGAGCCATACCTAATTTCAATCGCTGATCGAGCTGACGCCGTGATGACCGCGTTGGAGGATCGCCAAGTCTCGACGAAGGATGCATTGGAGCAGATTGAAGCCTTGATGCAGGAGAAGCTCGCGGCCGAAAATGCTCGTAAGGCAAGCGGGCTCGACCCTGACACTTTCGAGATCTTCTGGTTTCTGCAGCAGCAAAAGCTGGAGAACCCGCAATCGCTAGCGAAGGAAATCGTCGCTGCCTACACCCGATTCCCCAACTTCGCAAGCAGTGCGGACGAGCAGCGGCAATTGAAGGCGGAGATTTACAAGTCGCTGCTCCGTGTCGTCAGCGGCAAGCGGATGGTGGATCTCGCTGATGAGATTCTTAGGCTAAAACGATCATGAAGTCTCGGCATACAAAACCAGATCACGCACATCGGTTCAAAGAGCGTGTGCAATCCTGGACGACGAAGCTTCGGGTGAATCCGAAGCAGATTCGTTTGCAGAAGATGAATCGCAAGTGGGCTTCATGCTCAACGCTCGGCTGGGTAACGTTCTCCGAAGACTTGTTGAACGAGCCTCCCGCATTCCAAGATTACGTGATCGTCCACGAGTTGTTGCATCTCAAGGTGCGGAATCACGGCAAGCTTTTCAAGAGTTTCATGCGAGCGTATCTGCCGGGATGGGAAAAACGAGACACCCAGTTGTTGCAAAGAGGAACCTGCGAGCTAAATTCAGGTGGAGGGTCAACGGCGACCTTACAAGGGGCGTGATGTTTTCTAACGCCAACCCACTCTGCATGGAATTCTTAGGTGTGCTAATCTACTCGCATGGGATGGTTACAGGGTCCAGTCGATAGCAGAACGGCGTGGTGGTTCGGCCTCCAGGTCTTTTGGTGGAATCGCGCTTTCGCCGTGCTCCAAATTGTTTCCGCCGCCGCTCTCCTGCTAAACTTCCTCAATCATCAGCAGCGGCTGCGGCTTCACTCGTGGGCTGCAGACAAGGCTCATGCGGCATCTCACATTCGAGTTCCTCGTCCCCCTCGACTTCGTGACGTCGCAAAGTGGGCATTTCCAATCATTATTTTTCTTGCCGCAGGAATCGCTGGCCTTATCACCTTTTTTTCGGTGCCGGCGACACTCACCACCTTCGTAACCGTCTTCCTGATCTTCGCCTTTTTCTTGTCGCTTTTGTCTGCCCCAATCATCAGTCTTATCATTGGTTCTACAACAATTTACGCGGTCGTGCGTGTGGGCCAGAGATATGTGCCGCCCATTCTTTCATGGGCACTCGAAGCATCACGGTTTGAGCGAACGCTCGCTGTTATCAGCTTCGTATTGTTCTTGATCGCTTCGGTGGGCCAACTTTGCCTTTCGTAATCGAGGCGTTCGCGCCGATATTGCCGCCGGCAGATGCCTGGCCATAATTGCACGCCTGCCGCAACCAACACGAGGTGTACATGCCCGGCAACGATCTTCACATCGGCAATCTGGTTGGCAGTCGCAAGCAGGTAATCCTGCCGGCCAAGGCACGCGGGCGCCATACGTACATTTCTGGTGGCACCGGCGTTGGTAAATCCAAATTTCTTGAAGACTGCATTCAGCAGGACATTCTCAACTGGCGGGACAGCCGGTGCGGGTTACTTTTGCTCGACCCACACGGACTCGTGTACAAAAACACGATGAATTGGCTCGCCTCGTCTGGCCTGAAGCGGCCAGTGGTTCCAATTGACCTCCATCGAGACGATTGGATCATTTCCTACAACTTGTTAAGGAAGAGGAAGGGGGCGGACGAAGCGGTCGTCGTCGCAGATTTTGTGAAGGCGTTAGCGTATGTCTGGGGCGAGGGAGGTACTGATGGTACACCGTTATTTGCTCGATGGGCTACGGTCATTCTTCTCACACTGTACATGAGCGGCAACACCATTTCTGATTTCCCACACCTCATGGCTCGCGACGACGTGCGTCAAGCGATGATCGCTCGCTTAGGGGACCAAAATGCTCGCAATGCGTGGGAGTTCGCCAAGCGAAATCGCAAAGAGTTTGACACGCAGATGACGAGCACGCTCAACAGGTTCAACCGCATGTCTGGCCCACGGATCATGAACGCCACCTTTGGGCAGCCTGATGCATCGTTTGATCTTCTCACGGCAATCGAGGAAGGTCAGATCGTATTGGTGAATCTTTCCAGAAAAGGTGGAACGATCGCGCAGGAAGACGCCGATACGTACGCAACCATCTTGCTCGCTGATCTCTGGGCCGCTGCCGCATCAAGGGACAAACAAGAAGAAGAGCGTGTGAAGCCGTTCTACGTGTATGTTGACGAGTGCCAGCGTTTTATCACGCCGACGATTGCCGATAATCTCGATGAGGCTCGCGGATACGGCCTGCACCTCACACTTGCAAATCAATACCCGAGCAGATTTCTTCATGCCGGCCCGCACGGGCAAGCCATGTACGACTCGATCTGGGCGAATGCTCATAACAAGATTTGCTTCAAACAGTCGCATCCAGCGGATGCGAAATCACTCGGTGAATGGCTTTTCATGAATACATTCGACACCGATGAAGTGAAGCACGAGATCTGGTCGACCAAGGTTGTTGGTACGCGTGAGGTGGTTCGGGAAAGTACGACAGAGGGGACGTCACACACGAAGGCAACGAGTACAAGTACCGGTGGCGGGAGCTTTCATGGTCAGTCTTTAGGCGAAGGAATTGGCGGTACGGAGTCATTTCACCCTGATGACCTTGACGAGCCGGCGGCGTTGGCTGCTGCATGGAATAGCTCGATTGCCGACTCATCCGGCGAGAGCGAAAACTGGTCTTCGAGTGAATCGGAAGCGATCGGTACCAATAGCAGTAAGACCAAGTCCACGGCAGACGTGTCGATATTTCAGAAGGAGCTGTCAAGTCGGCAGTATCGGTCCGTCGAGGAGCAGGTCTTTCGGGCGATGCAAAAGGTCTTCGACCAGGAAGACCGACATTACGCGATCCGCTTTCATGGCGGTCCGAAGGCTCCCCTTTTCGTCAAGACACCGACCGTGGACAGCGGTGCTCCGAATCCGAAACGGGTGCAAAAGTACCGTGAGAAGTTGCTCCGAAGGCTGCCGTTTGCCAAGCCGATGACCGAAGCGATGAAGCAAATCGAGGGGCGAGAACAGAAACTGTTGACCGAACTCGTGCAGATCGCCGAGGTAACCGAGCCGGTGACGGCCGGGCGTCGCGTCAAGTGATGGTGGTAGAATTGATCCATGATGTCTGACTTGCACGGACTTGGGGTCGAGCTTCAGGAACGGGATTGGAACCTGTTGCGTGGCCTGTTCGAGTCCCGCGTGATGACGCAAAACCACATCGCGTCGTTGTACTTCTCCGGCAAGAAGCCAATGACCAAGCAACGGCTACGTCGCTTGAAGACTGCAGGCTTGGTGCTCGCACGTCCTCGGCGATCGCCCTCTGAACCGGAGGTGCTGTTCCTTGGCAGTAAGGCCTTTCGACTTCTTCACAAGCACGAGAAGTTGACCGGCTACCCGACGATTCCGGTCACAACTCTTGAGAAGCGTGCCCGAGTCAGCGAACTCACGTTGCGGCATGAACTGGCTGTGATGGATGTGAAGGCGGCAATGTCAGCGGCGATCGAGCAGACGTCATGCTACTCGTTGGCAGAGTTCTCCACTTGGCCGATCCTGTTCAAGTTCGACTCATGTGACTCCACCGGCCGGCTCGTCGAAACAGAACCTGACGGATTCATTCGAATCCATGAATCACTGCCGGACGGAGGTATTGTCGAACACACGTTCTTTCTCGAAGTGGATCGCTCAAAGGAATCCCAGACCGTGTTGGCTGAAAAGGCTCATTGCTATGGCACGTTTTATCGAGAAGGTGGATTGGCGGTGCGCAATGGTCGGCCGCGAGAGGAGTACAAACAATTCGGCTTCCGCGTACTTGCGATTTGCATGAACATCGAACGACGAAACAATCTCGCGGCAAAAGTGCTTCTCAACAATCCGCCGGTAAATACACATGTCTGGCTCACCACCCTCGCAGAAGCGACGAGCGACCCTCTCGGCCGGATCTGGGTGCGGCCGATCGATTACCGCAACGTGACCGTCGACACAGCGTTT
>DASZXD010000196.1:0-28216 GCA_035546015.1 Occallatibacter sp. | reverse complement strand
GATCAGCAACGACGCAGGAATCAATGTGACTCTGAAAAAGATAAAGCTGAATAGAATCGCCTTGATCCTATCCCGCGGATAGGTAATCAGAAACGCTCCCATTACCGCCGCAATTGCGCCGCTGGCGCCCAGGCACGGAACCGGCGAATTGGGACTCGCCAGCACCTGCGCCAGCATGGCAATCAGCCCGCCCAGCAAATAGAAGGCAAGATATCGGCCGCGTCCCATGGCGTCTTCAATCTCAGGGCCGAATGCCCACAAAAACACCATGTTGCCGATGATGTGCATCCAGCCGCCATGCAGAAACGTGGCCGTAATCAGCGTAACGAGCCCATGGCCCGACGTGATCAGCACCGGAATCGCCGACCACCGCGCCACAAAAGCATTGCCATGCAACAGCTCTTCAAAAAAGACCAGGACGTTGATTGCAATAATCAGCCCTGTCATCACCGGCATGCGCACCGGCTTCCGGGATGCATCGCCTAGAGGAATCAGGCCGCCCATCTAGTCTTCCTCCGTTCGTCCGGATTCCATGAACCGCTCAAAAAGACTTCGGGCTCGTATCGCCCGCGCTCTCGAAGAACGCCTCGACATCCGTAATCGTCGTCGTCATCTTATACGGCGGCAGGCTGTGCAGGAATGTCTGCCCATACCGCTGCCGGCGGATGCGCGGATCGAGCAGAACCAGCACGCCGCGATCTTCGAGCGAACGAATCAGCCTGCCAAATCCCTGCTTCAGCGTCAGCACCGCCTCCGGCACCTGATAGTCGAAGAACGGCCTTCCGCCGGCTTCTTCAATCGCTTTCATCCGAGCCTGCACCACCGGATCGTTCGGCACTGCAAAGGGCAGCCGGTCGATGATCACACAGCTCAGCGCCTCGCCCTGCACGTCCACGCCCTGCCAGAAGCTCGATGTGCCAAACAGCACCGCGTTCGGCGTAACGCGAAACTCCTCCAGCAGCGCCTTGCGCGGAGCGGTGCCGTGCAGCAGGATCGGATAGTCCAGCACCGGCAACAGCCGGTCGTACAGATCGCGCATCTGGCTGTAACTGGTAAATAAACAAAAGGCTCGCCCCTTTGAAATCTCCAGTACCCGTCGTATGCACCGCGCCGCGGCCTCAGGAAACTCCGGATCGCGCGGATCGGGCATCTCCGGCGGCAGATACAAGAGCGCCTGCTCGCCGTAGCGAAAATGCGACGGCACCACCAGCTCGCGCGCCTCTTGCAGTCCCAGCCGCTTGCGCAAGTGCTCAAACCCGCCCTGCACCGTGAGCGTAGCCGAGGTCAGCACCACCGTTGGAATCGACTCAAACACCTGCTCCCGCAGAATCTCTGAGACATCGATCGGCGTCGCCTGCAAAAACGTCGTCCTCGCCGCGCTGCGTCCCATCGGCCTCTGCGCAGCCGGCGCGCCGCCCCCTGCTCCGCCCATTGCCCGCCGCTCCAGCCAATACACCATGTTGCTCGCGTTTGACTCGAGCAAGAACTCAAGTTCTCCACGCAGCCGCGCTACGCGCTTCTTCAGCCCCGGAGCCTCTTCCACGCCGCTCAGCCGGTCCATCTCGGCTTCCATCTGCCTGAGCACCGCGCGCACGCTCAGGTACAGATCGCCCGAAGACTCCAGAAACTCCTCGCGCTCCGTAAACGGGTGCCGACCATCCACCGCGATCGGCAGGCTCGAGAAAAACAGCCGTGCACGGTCACGAAGCTGCTGCGTCACCGCCGGCATATTCAGCGCGCCCTCTTTACCGCGCAGCAGGGCATCGGTGTCCCGCGCCAGCTCCTCAAAGCGCACATTGCTCACCGAAAGCCCGAAGTAGCTCGACGCTACCTCTTCCAGTTCGTGGGCCTCATCAAACACCACCGCCGCCATATCCGGCAATATCCCTGCATCCGGCGCGCCCGCGGCCTCCTGCTTCACAGCAAGGTCCGCAAAAAACAGGTGGTGATTCACAATGATGATGTCTGACTCGAGCGCCCGCCGCCGCATTTCGGTGATAAAGCACCTTCGGTAATCCGGGCACGTCGATCCCAGACATGCATCCGCACGCGCATCGAGCTTTGCCCACAGCGCGCTGGCCTCCGGAATCCCTGCCAGTTCCGCACGGTCGCCCGTCTCCGTCACCCGCTCCCACTCGGCAATCTGCTGGTACTGGTCAATCTCTTCAAGACCGGAGAGTATCGGCTGATCCCGCAGCGCCACCAGCTTGTGCCGGCACAGATAATTCGCACGCCCTTTCATGTAACAAACCTTCAGCTCACCCAGCAGGGTTTCGAGAAATGGAATATCGCGAAAGAAGAGCTGATCCTGCAGCGCCTTGGTGCCGGTTGAAACCACCACCCGCTGCCCGGTTCGCAGCGCCGGCAGCAGATAGGCCAGCGTCTTACCTGTCCCTGTCCCGGCCTCCACAATCAGGTGCCTGCGTTCGGTCAGCGCCCGCTCCACAGCCTTGGCCATTTCAAGCTGCCCCGGCCGGTATTCATAGGGCAGCGGAGACCGCGCCAGAATGCCGCCAGGCGAGAAAAACTCGTAGAGCGTAGGCAGCGTACGGGTTGAAGCTGAGCTGGAAGACATTGTGCGAAGGCCGCGCCGCGGCGCTCACTCCATCATAGAGTCTGCGGCGAAATTCTGGCGAAATCTTCCTGAGCGTCGGCCATGAGACCATGTCTCTTGTCGTGACGCACACGGCCATCTACATCCTCCTCATCATCTTCGCGGCCACATTTGTCCGTTCCGCCATCGGTTTTGGCGAAGCGCTTGTTGCCGTACCCTTGCTGGCCTCTGTGCTCCCGGTGCGCGAGGCTGCTCCGCTGGCCGTACTGATGTCCATCACCGTCGCCGCTGTCGTCGTCGCGCAGGACTGGAAGAAGATTCATCTGCGCAGCGCCCTGTGGCTGCTGCTGCCCACGCTCGCCGGCATTCCCCTTGGCCTTTTATTGCTGGCCCATGGGCCGCAGCAGTTGGTAAAGGCCATCCTGGGCGCATTCATTATTGCCTTCGCCGCTTACTCGCTCATCGGCCGGGCACCAATGGAGTTGGAACGCGACAGCCGTCCATTGCTGCTCACCTGCGGATTCTTCGCCGGTGTCTTCGGCGGCGCATACGGCATGAACGGTCCGCCGCTTGTTATCTACGGCACCATGCGCCGCTGGTCGGCGCAGCACTTCCGCGCCACGCTGCAGGCGTACTTTCTTCCAGCAAGCCTAATCGGCGTAGCAGGCTACTGGCTCACCGGCCTCTGGACGACCGCCGTGACACACGACTACCTCATCGCCCTCCCGGCCGCCATACCCGCGGTATTCCTGGGGCGATTCGCCAATCACCGCCTGAGCGGAGGCATATTTACAAAATGTGTCTACGCTGCCCTGTGCGGCATCGGAGCGCTCCTGCTCATGCAGGCGCTCAGGCCTCACCCGTAGTCGGATCGATGACCTTCATCACCTTCGCGACGCTGTTGGCCGGAAAGCCGCCCTGCCTGGCATGCTCGCGCACCAGTTCCTCGCTCGGCGCAATGTAGATGCAGTAAATCTTGTCGCCGGTCACGTAGCTCTGCACCCACTGGATCTCCGGCCCCAGGTTGCGCAGCACCCCGCAGGACTTCTGCGAGATTGCGTGCAGTTGTTCATCGGTAAGAGCCCCGGCACCGGGAATTTCGCGCTCGATTACGAACTTTGGCATCGATGTGGCCTCCAGACAGGTGAATGGGCCCAATTCAAAAATAGTGCGCACGCATAACTCGGCGTTACAGGAAAATCGGCTCATTCTCAAAACCTGCAAACGGCCGCACCAAATAAGATGGAAGCAGGCAGTTCGGAGAATATCTTTTGCCCACTTATCGCAGATCGGTAGTGCCGGCCCGCGCGCGCAGCGGAACCCTTCCGCTCGTCGCCATCGTCGGCCGCCCCAACGTGGGCAAGTCCACGCTCTTCAACCGGCTTACCAAAAGCCGCCGGTCTATCGTCGGCGACGAGCCCGGCATCACCCGCGACCGCATCTACGGCGAATTCGACTGGGATGGCCGCCGCTTCCGCCTCGTGGACACCGGCGGCATCGTCCCTGACGACCCCGAGCTTATTCCGACTGAAATCTTCAACCAGGCCCGTGTTGCGCTCGAAGAAGCCGACGCGCTCGTCATGGTTGTCGACGTCCGCACTGAGCTTGCCAGCCCCGACTACGACCTCGCCCGGCTGCTCTCCCGAGGTGGCAAGCCGCTCTTCCTTGCCGTCAACAAGGTCGAGGGCACAGCCATGGCGCTCGAGGCCGAAAACTTCCGCCGCCTCGGCATCCGCAATGTCTACCCGGTGAGCGCTGAGCACGGTCAGGGCATTGGCGATCTGCTCGACGCCATCTCCTCAGCCATCCCTCCGCGCCAAACCACCGACGCCGCAGCAGAAGAGATTGAAGAAGCCGCTGAAGACGAGATCTTCGAAGGCGGCCCGCTCGCGCCCGGCAATACCGATCCTTTTGCAAACGAGAAGGCTATCGAGAACACCGCAAAAAAGCAGAAGAAAATCCGCACCCACGGCGAATACGAGCAGCTTGAAACCTCCATCGCCATCATCGGCCGCCCCAACGTCGGCAAATCCACTCTGCTCAACGCGCTCACCGGCACCTCGCGCGCCATCGTCTCACCCATCGCCGGCACCACCCGCGACGCCGTCGATGAAGTCGTCGAATTCGAAGGCTCCACGCTTCGCTTTGTCGACACTGCCGGCATCCGACGCAAAGGCAAGACGCACCTGATGGCCGAAAAACTCAGCGTCGTCATGGCCCGCCGTCATCTTGAAGCCGCCGACGTCGCGCTGCTCGTCATCGATGCGACAGAAGGCGTCACCGCCAGCGACGCCACTATCGGCGGCTACGCGCACGAAAGCGGCCGCAGCGTCATCGTCATCATCAACAAGTGGGACGCAGTCACCACCGGCCGTACCGACGGCAAGCCGCCAGCCGACCGTGAAATCTTCGAGCGCCAACTTCGATCAGCGCTGAAATATCTCAGCTATGCACCTGTGGTCTTTCTCTCTGCGCGCAATGCAAAGCCCGGCGACAAGACCATGGCCCGCCTGCTGCGCGAAGTGAAAAAAATCGCGGCCGTGCGCCGCAAGCGCGTCACAACCGGCGAAATGAACCGATTCCTCGACAGGATCGACTTCCAGCGCGCGCCCGTGCCCATGTCGAAGCGCATCAGGATTTTCTACATGACGCAGGCCGCCGTCGCCCCGCCCACATTCGTCCTGTTCACTGACCGCGACGTTAAACTCCACTTCGCCTTCGAGCGTTTCCTGGAAAACCAGATCCGCGAGGCCTTCGGCTTCGAAGGCACGCCTATCTGGTTCAAAGTCAGAGCCAGAAACGCGGAAAAGTCCGAATAGCGCGTTCAACCGCGTCGCAGGTTCTTTCGGTAAATACTCGGGCTTACACCGAACTCCGCGCGAAAGGCGCGATTGAAGCTCGACACATCGTCAAAGCCTGAGTTCAAAGCAATCTCCACGACTTGCACGGGCTCCAGCGACAGCCGTATCGCGGCGCGGTTCAGGCGCGAACGGACAACGTAACGATGTGGCGTGAGCCCCGTAAGCTCGTGAAACACCCTGAGAAAGTGATAACGGCTCAGCCGCGCCTCGCGAGCAAGAGTCACAATGTCCAGGTTCTGATCAGGCTGGCTCTCGATCATGCGAACAATGCGCGTCACGCGAGCCTCCGCTGCCAATGAACTGCCCGCGCTGGGCCTGTTGTTTGCCAACTCAAGCGTGCGAACAGCCAGTTCGATTGCGATCTCTTCCCACTCGGCTGTGTTGGTGTTTTCCGCCGCAAGACTCGCAGAAGCCCGTGTGATGAGCCGCGCAAATTCTCTCTTGGGCGGAACGCGCAATGCCGCAAAACGCGCAGACGGCAGCCCCACGCCTGTCTCCGACGCAAGCGACTCAAAGAACCCGGCATCATAAGCGAATGAGATGCACCTGCCGCCCACTCCGTGTTCGTGCCCGCACTCAAAGTGCTGCCCCGGGCTGCCCAGCAAAAGCGATCCCGGCGTCATCAGTTCCCGGCCTGCGCTCGACTGGTACTGAAAACTCCCGCTCGCCACAATCGCAATGCAGGCCTGCGTGTGCTGCTCTTCATGCGTGCGATCGCGCGGCCCCGCATAGCAGGCAATGTCTGAAGCCGTCCAGCCCTCACCACCTGCAAGCGTCCGCCTGGTCAACAGCGCGCGTTCCACGTCACAGCGCTGCTCAGCCGCCCCAAATCTGGCCGCAATTTTTGCCAAGCCTTCCTCCTGCCGCAGTGTATAGCGTAATCCCAGCATGTAACTGGAGGATTAGACAAAGTGAGCACGCAAACGATTCAAGGAACCACATTTTCTTTTCAGTTGATCGGCCACTGGGAACAGGTCTCTGAGAAATTCGCAACTCTTGCAGCGGCCATCCCCGAAGATAAATTCGACTTCAAACCCACCGGCGGTACCCGCACCGTCGCAGACGTGCTCCGGCATGTTGCCTTCTGGAATCGATTTGTAGCTGACAACGCGCGCGGCAACAAAGCTGATGACACTACGAATGAAGTCTCCAAAGAGAAATTCGCTGCAAGGTCTCAGATACTCTCCGAACTCAGGCGCAGTGCAAAAGATGCCACAGAAGCTCTAAGGAACAGCAAATCCGGAATGGCGCTCGAAACCTCCGAGATGCTGACCACGTTCATCGAACACACCAGCGAGCACTACGGCCAACTCGCCGTCTACGCGCGTCTGAACGGAATCGTCCCTCCGGCATCGCGCGCATAGCGCCACCATACTGTTCATACCATTCAAGTCTTCGAAATAATATGTCGGGAGAAAAGCACATGAATGCAACACAAGCAAACCCCACAACCAATGCCGGCTTCTTAACACTGTTGCCGGCACAGCAGCGATCGGCCGAAATTCCCGAGTCATCCGACGTGTATGGCTGGCTCGTCGGAAGCTGGGAGCTCGATGTGCTCCACTTCCGCACTATCGATCTTTCCTCACAGAACCTCAAAGGCGAAGCCCACTTTGCATGGGCTCTCGAAGGCCGCGCCATTCAGGACGTATGGATCATGCCGAGCACCGCCGATCGCACGTCCAGCACCGATCGTGCCAACAACATGTACGGAACGACCCTTCGCGTTTGGGACGCATCGATCAGAGCGTGGCGCATTCGCTGGATCAATCCCGTATCCGGACACGAGGAGCGGCAGACAGGCCGCAGAATCGGTGACGAGATCGTGCAGATCGGTGCGCGTCCCGACGGCACGCCCACTCGCTGGCGCTTCACTGCTATCACCCCGGATAGTTTTCACTGGATTGGCGAAGTCCTTGAGCCCGATGGCAAAACCTGGAAGCTCGAAGGCGAATTCAAGGCTCGCCGAACGGCATAGGGTGTGCTCCCACTTGCTTACTTCTGGACTCCGCCGGGCTGCGCCAAAGGCGGCGTATCATCGTTTCCACCGCGCAGCCGCTTTATATGCACGCTGGCCTGCACCTCCGGAACAACGCCATCGTTAGCCTGCACCTGCGTCGGCGTGCCCTGTATCAGGATCCGCCGATCGGCCCTGCCACGCCCGGGTACCAGCATCCGTTGCGTCACTGACGTGTTATCGGTCTGCACGGTCACCGCAACCTCTGCAGCCGCATACCCCGCATTCGACAGATTCACGGCCACCAGCGTATTACCCGCGGAAGCCGCAGTCGGAAACACGTTGTCGATTGCAATATCCGGCAGTCCCTTATCCGCATCCACCCAGTCGGCAAAAAACCATCGCAGATCGCGCTGCGCATGTTTCTCAATCAGCTTTTCAAGCTCAGTGGGCACACCGGCCTTTGCATCCACATCCATCGCCGGATCGTAATCTCGCAGGGCCGCTGCCAGCGCCTCATCTCCTGCCAGGTCGCGCAGCATCCAGAACACATACGCAGCCTTGGTTCGGTAGTAGATTGGCGCAATCGCCTCCGCCAGCGGCTGCCCCGCACTCTCTCCCGGACTCGCCGGTTCAGCCAGCGCCAGTGCCTGCCGGTTGGCCTCCAGTGATTCGAGCGCTTTCGTGCGGCCAGCCCGCTTCTCCAGCCACAGCGTGCCCATAAAATGCGCCAATCCCTCGTCGATCCACGCCGGAGGCGCATGCGTCGCTGTCTCCAGCCACGCATGCGCCAGCCCGTGCGCCATCATCTCGTCCAGCTCATCGGCCGTAGCTTCACGTATCGGCGCAGCCAGCATCGCGCCTGTCTCATAAGGCGCGTCGTCCGCATCCGGCAGATCGAGAATCGTCAACTGCGACCGTGGATGCTCGCCAAGCCATCCCTGCAGAAAAGGAGTCACTGCTGTCGCCGCCGCTGACCAGTCGCGCACTGCGGGCTCGTCTGCCGGCAGCGTCCACAGCGTCACGTTATCCGCCTTCACCGCTTTTCGAATCGCCACAAACAGACTTGGCGCTTCAAACCCCAGCGTCTCGCCCTCCACGCTGGCCAGCGCAAAGCCCGAGGCCTCTTCGCTCGTGAGCTCAGGCTCCACAATCTTCAGTGGCACAACATGCCCATTGATCAGCGCTATCGTAGGCGCCTGCCCACGCGGAAACTCATCCGTTAGCTTCATGCTGAACCGCGTGCCCGCCATGTGCAGCTTGTGCTCGCCCATCTCATCGAACACACGCGCGCCATCCCCCAGAATCACCGGCACGCTCGCTACCGGATACCACACTACTTCGCCAAATCCACGCAGCCCCGTAAAATCTTCGCCAACCGCATCCCAGTCCGAATGCAGCGCCGTCGCATCTGGAGTCCCCAGCGTCGTCAGCCGCTTCGCATCCTGCTCAATAGTGCCCGAATACGTCGCATCCACCTGCAGAGCCGCGCCCTGCGCCAGCGGCTCATCGAGCGTAATCGCTGCCTCATGCAGCTGCCCTGTGTGATCCACATCGGAGTTCAGCGTAGCCACCGTGAACGCCACATCGCGTCCCGCCATGCGAATCTGCTCCCACGCAAGCGATGAAGATATCTGCAGCGGCACATGCTTCAGCGGCGCTTTGCCGTCATTGCGCACCGTCATCACCGCGCGCACCGCAATCTTGTGTTCCACCGCGTTCAGGTGAACATCGAGATCGTAGCTCGCAAACCGCACTGCCTCGCGCTCTTCATCCGTCGCAATCGGCTCGGTCACTGCCGTCCCGCTCGACTGCTTCGCCGCCGGTCCTGCGGTCGTCGTTGCCTGCCCGTTCTCGTCAATCGAGCGCGAAAAAATCACCTGCCCCGCCGGCTTTTGCTGCTGCGTCTGTGCTGGAGCTTGCGAAGAGGGGGTCTGCGCTGTTTGCGATGATGCTGTGGCCGCGAAGATCGAGGCCAGCGCCAGGATCGGCGCATAGAAAAACTTCATGAACCCAGGCCTTTCTGTCCACTGTGTGGAGCAACCTTTTGGACGCGAGACGAGGAGGAACGTATTCGCCGCTGCCTGGCTGCCTCATACAGCACCACCGCACCCGCCGCCGACACATTCAGCGAGCTTACCCCGCCTGCCATCGGAATCCGCAGCAGATGATCGCACGTTTTGCGCACCAGGTCGTGCAGCCCTGCGCCCTCGCGCCCCAGCACAAGCACCACATCGCCTGTCAGATCGAACCGGTCATAATCCGTTGTCCCGCGCTCGTCCAGGCCCACCACCCAAAGATTGTGCCGCTTCAGATCCTCCAATGCGCGCACCAGATTGACTACGCGCGCAATCCGCAAGTGCTCCGCTGCACCCGCACTCGCCTTCACCGCCACCGAGCTCAGCGGCGCAGACCGCCGCTCCGTCAGCACCACGCCATCCACCCCTGCGCCGTCAGCCACGCGCAGCAGCGCGCCCAGGTTCTGCGGATCCTCCACGCCATCCAGCGCCAGCACCAGCCGCGCCGCATCGGGCTTTGTCTGGTCCTGAGCAAACATATCCTCAATTGTCAGAAACTCCTGCGGCCGCACCACCGCCACCACGCCCTGGTGAGCTGTGGTCTGTGCAACCTGCGTCAACTGCTCGCGCGGCTCCTGCCGCACCCGCACGCCGGCCTCTCGGCAGGCGGCAATGATGCGCTCGAGCCGGTCGTCACGTCTCTCTCGTGCCACCAGCACATGGTCAAAGCGCCGTCTGCCGGCCCGCAGTGCTTCTTCCACCGGGTGCAGCCCATATAAAACTTCCATGTATGTAGTTTAGATGGCGCGGACAGGCGCGGAACTCAGCACAGTTTCCGAACGAAAGCTGACACAACATCTGCGGCTATGTGCGGCTCCCGTTGTAAAAGCAAATGCGGACCATCGATGCGCCTAATCACCACATCCGGCCTGATCTGTCGAATTTCTTCCCCGCATCCTGAAGGTACGAGCCTATCCTGCGTTGCTTGCAGGTAAAGGATCGGCACATCAACCTTCTCGAGTTCAGCACGTACATCACATCGCAGAATCGCCCGCAATCTATCCAGCAAGACCCTCGGTCGCACAGATATAACCGCATCTCTTACCTGAGTCAGCAATGGCTCCTGTACTCCCGGCCCTAAAAGCAGGTGTTCTGCCAAAAATCTCGGTAGTGTAGTACGAAATGCAAGAGCCATGAGCACCGGCAGAACGTATCGTATGGGACCGCGTACCGGTCTCGCAGCAAATCCAGCGCAAAGAACCAGCCCAGCCAGATTGGTCGGTCTCGCAGCTGCTAACTCAATCGCGAGTGGCGTCGAAAAAGACTCCGCCACCACCACAAATAAATTGGATTCGGGCAGCTGGCGCCGCACAACTTCCACAAGTTCGGAATATGAGTGACTCTCATCGCCCGGAAAACGAACCGTCGTTGTCTCAAATCCATCTGGCAGCGCCTCAACAAATGGAGCAAAGAGTTCCCCGGTCCCATCCATTCCCGGCAATAACACAAGTTCAGGCAATGGCACGTCTGCAGGCATCCTCGACGCAGCTTCTCAAAGAAACACTATCACCTGCCCAACCACAACTCCGCGCAGCCCAAAAGAAAAACCCAGGCCCCAATCGGGACCTGGGCATTCAAGCCAGTGAGAGGAGATATTTCAGCCGCACAGCTTCAGAACGTGTACTTGGCCGTAAACTGCATCTGCCGCGGATTCACCAGTAGCGACGAATACTTACCGAAGCTGCCTGACGTCGCGTTTGTCGTCAGCGTGTTAAACCGTACCGAGTTCAACACATTGAACGCCTCTACTCCGATATGCAGATTCTGCTCGTGGAAAGTGCGGAAGTCCTTCGACAGCCCACTATCCATGTCGAAGTAGCCATCGGCGCGGAAGTTATTGCGCTGTCCTGCCTCACCCGGATATACAAACCGCAGCTTCCCGTATGCCGAACTCGGCGTGTCGTTCGCAAACACCGTCTCATAACTCGTTGTCCCACTCGATACGTAACGGTGGTGCCCCGTCGTCTTCAGCGGCTGGGTCGCAATTAGCTGTGAAGATGCTGCAAAGTTCGTGCCATACACGCTCGACGTAGCAGTCCAGGGCATGCCTGTGCTGTAGTGCAGTACACCCGTCAACTGCCAGCCGCCGATGATCCGCTCGAGCAAGCCGCCCGGCGAGGTGAAGAACAGGCCGCCTTTGCCGAATGGCGAGTTGGCCACCCAGTTCGCCGTGATGTTGTGCCGCACGTCGAAGTCCGAAGGCCCGTAGTTGCCCGCAGGATTCAGCGTATTGCTGATGCGGTTGTAGCTGGTGCCCGAGCGCTCCGGATACGAGCCAAGGTCCATCGACTTCGAGTACGTGTAGTTGAAGTCGAACTGCACGCCGTAGCGTGTCGCCTGGTGCACCGTAAGCTGCCCGCCGTTATAGCTGCTCGTGCCGATCGTCGACTGCGCAAACATCGATCCGTACTGCGGGAAGAAGAAGCGGTATGTCGATCCGTCCGCCGCGCCTGAAGTCAGCACGTCGTATTGATACAGGATGTCCGTCTCGTTGCCGACGTCGTCGCCCAGATATTCCTTGGCATAGATCGCCTGCGTGCCCGTATACGTCGTGCCCTTATACGTGAACGTAGCCTTCGGGAACATATCCTCCCAGTAGGCCATCGGGCTCACAGCATTGACCGCCACACCCTGGTCGGCCATCTTTGCAATCTGATCCATGGCCTGGAAGTACGTCATGCCGCTGCCCGAGTCGTAGAGGTTGTTTGGCTGCGACGCATCCCAGCTTGCCAGCAGATGCCGCCCAAAGCGTCCCACATAACCGGCCGTCACAGTAAGCCCGCGCCTCACCTCGGCCTCTACCGTGAGATTCACTGCCTGCGCATACGGAGTCTTCTGGTCGCGGTTGATGTTCGAAGTGAAGTTGAAGCTGTTGTCCGGCGGAGTATACGGAAGGGTGATCGGCGTGGTGCTTGAAGCCCTCGTCGGTACAGCGTTATAGCCTGCGAACCGCGGCGAGTTGTCGATGCTTCCATACGAGTTCACCGTCGACGAGTTGAGCTTGAATCCGCCCGAAGCGTCGAAAGCATCCACAATCGAATCGCCGAAGTGATCGAAGGCGAACCCATAGCCTGCACGCACCGAGTACTTGCCATTCGGCGACCATGCAATCGCGACACGCGGCGCAAAGTTGCCCTTCTGCGGAGTCCAGTAGTCCGGCGCGTTGTTGGCTTTGCCTGCGGGCGCATAAGTGATGCGCGTGTTATACGCACCGCCCGACTTTGCAGCAGTGGTGCGATTCGTCAGGAACTGGTCCATGCCGATCGTCGGCGCAATCTGCTGTCCGCTTGTTTCGTAGGGTGTCTGCAGGTACACATAGCGCACGCCGGCGGTGAGCGTCATGGACGGGGTCACCTTCCACTGGTCCTGCACGTAATATTCCTGCTCGAAGTTCCTGAAGTGCCGCGTCGGCAGCGTTTGTCCTGACGGAATCGGCGTCATCGTGCCGCTCTTCAGCGTGTAGTTCAGATACTGCGTCGAGCTGGTGATCGCGCCTGCATCTGCGAGAATCGCGTTGTTATACGAGGTTCGGAACGAGCTTGCCACTGCTGGATAGCCGAACGTCACAGGATCGAAGCTTTCGCCGCTCTCACCCGCTACGCCCGCATTGGTCAGCAGTGAAACCGTGATGCTCCCTGTCGGGAACAGCGAAGCATTCGTATAGCGGTTATTCAACAACAGCCGGTCGTTGATGCCGAACTGAATCGTATGCCGTCCCTTCACCAGAGTGAAATCGTCCACGAAGTCATGCACTGGTTCCAGATATGTGCTCGAGTTGGCCGATGTTCCCGAAGGATACAGGCTGGTTAATCCCGAGATGGTCACATAGCCCGCATTCACTGCTCCCAGAGTGATCACGTTCTGCCGCGTCATTCCATAGCGGAAGTTGTTCGTCGCCGTATTCGACAGCGTCCAGATCCAGCCCGCTGCGACGCCCTTGTCGTTGCTGTAGACGCGCGTGGCCGGCACCTGCCCGCTCTGCAGGAACTGGTAGGTCCCGGTTGTGTTATCGCTCTGCAGGTTGCCACGCACAAAGAGAATCTGCTTCGGCGACAGGTTATAGTCCAGCCGGGCAATGTTGGTGATCTGGCTGATCGGATTTGGCGACGAGAATACGTAGCCGCCCGTGTTGTAGAGATCGCCCAGCGAGGCCGAGTTTGCGCGAGGATACTGGTTGAAGTACGCCACCGCTGCCGCATCCACACCCTGTCCGGTCTTATCCATCGCCATGACGTCGGAGGGGTAGAGTGTCTCCAGCCCGCCGGCACTGGTCTTGTAGGTCACAGTTCCGGTCACCAGGCCGCCATAGCTGTCTGACGTAGTCGGCAGTCCTGTCGTCGGGCTCAGCACTGAGGGCACCGTCTGCGAAACCACCACGTCGCTCGCCTGTTTGAACCCCTCATAGGCGCCAAAGAAGAAGAGCTTGTTTTTGATAATCGGTCCGCCCAGGCTCGCACCAAAGGTGTCCTGCAGAACTTTTGCTGCGGTGTTGGATTGGCCTTTCACAAGCTGCGACTGCTTCAGAAACCACGAATTGCCCGCCGTCGCAGGCCCGCGATACAGGTAATATGCGCTGCCGTGAATGGCGTTTGAGCCTGACCGCGTCACCAGTGAGACCTGCGCGCCTGACGAGCGCCCCGCATCCGCATTGGCGTTCTCAGTCGTAACACGAAACTCCTGCACTGACTCGCGCGTGGACCGCAGCACGCCGTTAAACGCATATCCGTTGTTCTGATCGTTGTTGTCGAGACCGTCAAGCGTCACGTTCGACTGGTCCTGCCGCGCACCGTTGATTGCGCCCGTGCGCTGGTCGGTGTTTAAGCCGCCGTTTTGTGCGCCCGGATCGAGCGAAAGCACGCCCGCCTGCAGCGACAGCAGTGAAAGCACGTTGTTCGCCTGATAGGGCAGCGTCTGCACCTGCTGCGAGCTGAATGGAGTGCCCAGCGAAGCGTCGGAGACATTAATCACCGAGCTGCTGGCGTCCACGTTCACCACCTCTGTTACGCCCATCTCCATCTTGATGTTCAGCTGCAGCGGTGTTGCTACCAGCAGCGTCACCTTGCGCACCGAATTGGAGAAACCCGGCGCCTCCACCGTCACCGTATACGTGCCCGGCAGAATCTGGTCAAAAGAGTACTCGCCTTTTTCCCCGCTCTGCGTTGTCTTGGTCAGGCCGGTTGCGGCATTCGTCAGCGTAATCGACGCGTTTGAAATCAGCGCGCCCGAGGGATCGATAATCGTCCCGCTCAGACCCGTCGTATTGGTCTGCGCAAACGACACGACCGTACAAACGCAGAGAAGAAGAAGTGCAAAGAGACGAAGAGAGCGCAAGAGTCGACCTCCAGTAAGAAGTGCTTTTGAGATTTTTTGGCAATGGGCAGTTCGAAGAATCGCAGAAGCTCACTGAAAGCAAACACCGCAGACAGTTCTGTTACAGGACATGGCTCTGATCGGAGCTCACGGTAGGCAACCTTCGCCTGCTGTGATAATCGTCAGCCGTGCCGCAAGTGCAGCAAAACACCCAAGGGCTAATGCCCCTGAGGGGGCCCGAGCAGCCCGCAATCTGTTTTTTTCAGTAAGCGCCGTACTTTGAATGTAAGTGAGAGGCGATGCGAATCCGGCTGAGATAACGAATTTCTATGTAACCTGTAACCAATCGAAGCAGTCCTGAAGCAGGCCGCAATTTTCAGCGTAAAACATGAGCAATGCAAATCCCGCTATGATAACGATTTTCTATAAGTCACATTACATACGTGCTGCTCACTCGACTATTCTTCTTGCTGAGTCTCGTCATGGCCTCATCGAAACAAAAGAACTTCAGCGCTCTTCTCGAAGGCGGTAACAGCCCACTTAATTGGGTCATCGCCCGCGTACCATTCGACATCGACAAAGCCTGGCCCGATCGCAATCGCCTCCGCATACGCGGCACCATCAACGGCTTCGCCTTTCGCTCCTCGCTTTTCCCCATCCCCGGCGGTCAGGGTTATATGGTCCTCGTCAACAAGAAGATGCAGGCCGGCGCCAAGGCCCGCCGCGGAGACAAGGTACGCATCTGTCTCGAACCCGATCTCGAAGAGCGAAAGGCCGTCATGCCTCCCGAGCTCGCCGCCATACTCAAAACCGATCGCCTGTTGCGCAGATGGTTCGATAGCCTCAGCGAATACACGCGCCGTATGATCGGCGCAATGGTCGACGGGCTCAAGAGCCCCGAAGCCCGCCGGCGCCAGGCCGAACGTCTCGCCGAGCGCATGATGATCACCATGGAAGCCGAGCTTGAAACTCCTCCCATTCTCAAAACAGCCTTCGCACGCCAGCCCATGGCCGAGGCCGGCTGGAAGCTTATGACTCCCACTCAGCGCCGCAACCATCTCTTTGGCATCTTCTATTACGAAGGCGTCCAGGCCCGCGAGCGCCGCGCGGCCAAGGCTGTTGAAGATGCCCTCAAGGCAGCCAAAAAGCGAAAATCCAGCCCAGAAGGGTAGCTGAATTCATCACTGCACGCATTTTGGGCTCGTCTTCGCAGCTCATCCTGTCGTCTAATAGAAGTCATGAGCTTGGTGTCTGCATTTGCCGCCCTCGGTTCTGCTGCAGCAGCCGACGAACAGGCACGCAGGGAGAACCGGGCGGTTGCAGAAGGGCTCAAGCGTCAGGATGCAGGCCTGCTCGATGAGCTGATCGTCCGCTACCAGCACCGCCTGCTGCGCTATCTGCTTTATCTCACAGGACATCGCGAGCTCGCCGAAGACCTTTTCCAGGAAGTCTGGATGCGCGTTCTCGTTCGTGGCGGCCAGTTCAACGGCCAGGCTCGCTTTGAGACATGGCTCTTCACCATCGCCCGCAATCTGGTGATCGATCAGCGCCGCAAGCGTACTGCATGCAGCCTGGATGAGCTTTTTGAAGGCAACAGCGACGATGACCGCCCCATGAGCTTCGAAGTCCAGGATGGCGAGCCCACTCCATTCGACCGTGTCTCCAACCTCGAAGACCGCGAGCGCATCGCCAAAGCCCTTCTCGAACTTGACACGCTTCATCGCGAGGTCCTCGTCCTCCGCTTCCATGAGGAGCTCTCGCTCGAAGAGATTGCCAAGGTGACTCGTGCACCCCTTTCCACCGTAAAATCAAGACTTTATCGTGGCATGGCCATGATAAAGCCCAGGCTTGAATCTTCCTCTGCCCGGCTTCGGGAGGCGGTGTGAAGACCATGGGAATTGCCGGTGGCACGGGCTCAGGCACAGATTCGGACCGCGATCTGCTTTCTGCGTTGTCCGGCGCCCAGGCAGGCCGGGAGCGCGCCGTCGCGCACCATACCCGGCGCGTTGTGCTCACCTCCCACGGCGTTATTCAGGACCAAAAGGCCGGCCGCAAGCGCAGCCGTTCCCTGGCTTTGGCTTCTATTCTCCTCGTAGTTCTCGCCATCGGCCCATTCGTATGGCGTGTGGCAGACGATGTCCTCGGTGGAGAGCACTGGGAAGACGTGGCAACCCAGGTCAGCATGTGGATCGGTATCTTCTTCGTTGCCGTTCTGGCAGCGGCTGTCGCCGGCTGGATGAAAAACCGCTCCTGATTGACTGGTCCAGGCCTTTCCCGCCCGTCCATTCCGCGCAACGGTCAACCTTCCTGGTGAAAAGACATAAAATAACGGCAACTTCCCGCTTTCCCCATTCGTCCCTTTGAAAAAGGGTTAAGCTGTTCTGTACGATTTCACGCCACTTATACAGGGGGATTGCCGATGCGCGATCCGCAAAACATAGCTATGAACGACGACCAGCGGATGATCCCCGTATGGTCTATCGTGCTGGCCAGTGTGGCCTTTCTGGCCGTCGAATATTACTTCTGGATCGTTGCGCCCGCGCAGCGCCACCACGCGCCACCGCCTCTTGGTCTGCGTCTTTACCTCAACATCTCCTGGGGCCTGCTCGCTTCTCTTTACTTCCTGATGGTGGGCTACGTCAGCAAAGACGCTCCGCGCCGCGGCATGAGCACCCGTTTCTGGATACTCGTCTGCTTCGTCATGCCCGGCGGCATTGGCGCGGTGCTTTACTTCCTGCTCCGTCAGCCAGAGGTCTCCCACTGCCCTGCTTGCGGCACCCACGTCCAGGGCGACTTTCATTTTTGCCCGCAGTGCAACTACCAGCTCACCGCCAATTGCGGCACGTGCTTCCGCACTGTTCGCGCAACCGATCACTTTTGCACCCGCTGCGGCCACGAGTTGGCCACCGATCACCGGCCTGCCCGCTTGCGTGTGCTGGGCGAATAAGATTTCTGCCCCCACGGGCCTTTCTCTCGTGCATTGACCCCTTCCCGGCGAGCTTCCTAAAATGAAAGCTCCGGACAAGCATGTCCATCTCCGCACTCATCATCGACGACGAACAACTGGCCCGGGACGAGCTCAAGTACCTCCTCGACTCCGTAGGCGGCGTCGATGTTGTGGCCCAGGGCGCCAACGGCATTGACGCCGTCAACCTCATCGAAGAGCATCAGCCCGACCTTGTGTTTCTCGATGTTCAGATGCCCGGCCTCGATGGCTTCGCCGTCATCCAGCGCCTCGTAGAACGCAGCCGCCTCCGCAACGGCGGCAAAAATGCCGACCTCCCGCAGATCGTCTTTGCCACAGCCTACGACCAGTACGCCGTGCGCGCCTTTGACGTCAACGCCGTCGACTATCTTCTCAAGCCTTTCGAGCAGAAGCGCGTCTCTGAGGCCGTCGAGCGTGCCCGGGTGCGCATGGCCGCAGCAGATGCCGAGCCATCCGCGCAATCCTCTGGCGCAGGTTCACAGTTCGCTGATTCGCAGCCGACCAGCTCGCAAATTGACCAGCTCCTGCGCCTGCTCAACCGTTCTCAGGCCACGGAACGCGCCGTCCAGCCGGCCAAACTTGTCGTGCAGGCACAGAGTCGCCTTCTCCTCGTCGACCAGACCGACATCTGCTTCGCCGCCATCGACGAAGGTGTCATCCGCATCGTGACCCGCACTTTCGAAGGCCAGTCCAAGTGCCGCACTCTCGAAGAGCTTCAGGAACTCCTTGATCCAACGCACTTCTGGCGCGCACACCGCGGCTACGTCGTCAACATCAACCACATCCGGGAAGTTGTTCCCTGGTTTAAGTCGAGCTACCAGCTCCGCATGAATGACAAGCAGCAGACTGAGATCCCGGTAAGCCGCGCGCAAACCAAGCGCCTCCGCGAACTCTTCAACCTGTAGCTTGAAAGCCGGATTCCGCGGCGTTCAGCCCGCGATGTGCTGCAACTCGGCGCGCAGCCGTCGCGCAATGGAGTTTTCGGCCGCAAACTCCGATTCCCACACCGGCTGCGCTTCCACGCGGTCGCGCCCCAGCAGCTTGGCGCGATACAGGGCTTCATCCGCATAAGACACCAGCGTCTCCAGCGGCAGGTCCTGCGCGGCGATGAGCGATGCAACGCCGATGCTCAGGCTCACCCTGTCACTCTGCGTATTGAATGCATGTGCGCCGAAAGAAGTACGCAGCGCCTCAGCCAGCACAGACGCTTCCTCGGCGCCAACACTGGGCAGCAGCAGTGCAAACTCGTCTCCGCCCAGCCGCGCACAATGGCTCCCATGAACCTCCGCCGCAAAATTTTCG
This sequence comes from Occallatibacter sp., assembly GCA_035546015.1. Taxonomy (GTDB): domain Bacteria; phylum Acidobacteriota; class Terriglobia; order Terriglobales; family Acidobacteriaceae; genus Telmatobacter. The sequence goes on along the minus strand of DASZXD010000196.1, from coordinate 9,168 downwards.
AGCCTTCTCGCCAGTGTGACCAGCACTCTGTCTCCATGCAGATGGCCATGGCAATCGTTCGCCTGCTTGAAAGAGTCAATATCCATCAGCAGCAGCGAAAGCCCTTCACCGCCGGCAGAACTCTGCAGCCTGCTGTACACGCCCGCAAGCGAGCGCCTATTTCCAATGCCCGTCAGCGGATCGCGAATTGCCAGGCCTTCAAGCTGCGCGTTCCTGTTCTCGAGCAGGGTCTTCTCTCTCGCCGCCTGCGCCTGCAGCAGCACTGTGCGCGCCACATAGCAGATCACCGACATCGAGATGGCAATCGCTGCCAGCGGCACCGAAACACGCAGCACAAACAGCCCGAGCATGAGGTTCACCAATGCCAGAAACGACGGCATCAGGCTGCGCACCGTTATGCTTGGGGCTGACAACGGCACGACATCCGGCACATCTGCTTTCGCAGTATCGCTGGTGTAGAGAAGATACAGCGCAAAACCCGTCAGCAGCACGGGCCCCGGCACATCCCACTCACTGCCGTTGATGTAGTGCAGCCAGGTATAAGAAATCTGATTCGACAGAAAGAACTCGATCAGTCGAAGGCAGAAGAACCATGAGAGCGTCTGCAGAAACCTGAGCTCGGCGCGCGACGCGGCTCCCAGGCACGCTACCATCGCCACCAGGAACAGGAACAGCGCCATCAGCTCGCCAACGAACAAGTGATTCAACGTGAAGTGATCGGGCGTGGCCGGTGAGTAAATAAGATTGAAGCGCAGCATCACGAACAGAAACGCCTGCAGAATATCTACAATCACAATCGAACGCGCAACGCCCGCAAAGAAAAGCACGGCCGCCAGCATGTACAGTGCCTCGCTGGCATTGAAACATGCTGTCTGCAGTTGCCTCGCCGGCGGCGTCCCCAGCATGCCCTGCGTGAAAGAGGGCAGATAACCAATCCCTGCAGTCAGCGTTGCCGCTGCAATCATAAGCCAGCGTGAACGCAGCCTGCCCTCGGCCATGCGCGCCCTGGTCCAGAAGGCAACTGAGCAGCACAACAGAACTGCCGCGAAGCACAGATACCCTACCGCCGCCGAACGCTCCGTGTTCGCGTATGCCACTGCGGCATGCGCACAGCAGATGAACAGAACAGCGAGCGTAGTTGGAAGCAGGATGACCGTTCTGAGTGCTGGCTTGGCAAACCTCCGCATAGCACCGGCCACCGCTGGCGCACGAACTCCGGATTGGGCAGGGCTCGATCCCAAAGAATCTCTCATATACAGGCTCCCGGGGCAGAGCGGTTCGATGACGATCGAGAAGTCAGAGAACCGAAATCGTATGGAACGAGAGCGGTCGGGATAACTCTATCGTAAACAAGAGTCGCGGAAAGTACCACGAAAGCTGTATGGTTTCAGGCGGCCAGCGCTGATTCGGAATTCTCACTTCATGCTCAGCCGCAGCGCTCTTTACGTCAGTGGCATTCCCCGCGGGTTTTGAGCTGGTTGCCGAGAATCTCAAGAAACTTGTTGATCAGCGCCATGCTCCGCCGTAACTCAGGTTCCCTGAATTCGGCGAGCAGCTTGAACAGGCCGGGTGGCTCCATCATAGGCTTGTCGCAGCCGAACGTTTCGCTCACAGCGATGGCAAAACCCTGCAGCATGTCCGGATTGATGGATGCGAGCATCTTGCCGAGAATGATTGCATTCCGCATGCCGCGAATGCCGTCCTCAGAGTTGGCAGCCTTCACGGCCGCTTCCAATATTGTGTCGCCGGCGCCCAGCGCCCCACGCAACACCCTCAGCACACCTGAGTCGTGCAGTTGCTGCAATAATTCGTAGGACTCCAGCAGAGCTTCGGCATGCTCTTCAGGGGCCTGCTCGAGTTTCCTGCGCAACTCTTCCCGCACGTCGCGGGGAATTACCTCCAGACCAATCGCTCGTGCCATGGCTATTCCTCCTGTCCTGCGGGTGGTGTGGCGCGCTTTTGAATCTGCACCAATCCATTGCCGGGCGGATGGTAATCGCTGCGCGCCCACTTGCGCTCCACTTCCACCCCCTTCTGCGGCGTCGGATGCCCGTGGCGAGGATTCGTGCGTGGCAGCGGATCTTCGCCGGTTTCGCCCAGCACAACAAGCCGCACTGCAGTTTCCTTGTAGGCTGGCGTATGCGTTGCGCAGTCGGTATAGCTGCTGGTAAGGCGGTTCACGGGCTCGTCGCTGGAGTTCATCGGCATATAAAGCTCGTTGCCGGCGACCCGTGTCGTCACCACAGCCTGTGCCTTTGCCGTACCGTACTGCGAGGTGAGCCGCACCCAGGCTCCTGTCTCAATGCCGCGTGCCGAGGCCAATTCCGGCGAGACTTCTACAAAAGTGCATGGCGTCTTTTCGCGGATTCCTTCGGTGCGATAAGTCATATTGCCTTCGTGGAAATGTTCGAGCAGGCGGCCATTATTCAGGTGGAGATCGTACTCGCCGTCCGGCTGGTTGGTCGGCTCCGACCACGGCACCGGAAAGAACTGCGCCTTGCCATCCGGCATATTGAACCGTTCGGTGTAAAGCAGCGGCTGATCGCTGCCATCCGGGGCAACCGGCCACTGCAGAGACCTGAAACCCTCCAGCCGCTCATAGTTCACGCCGGCCATCAGCGGCGTCAGCTGCGCGATTTCATCGTAGATCTCAGAAGGATCTGTATAAGTCCACTTAGCGCCAAGGCGGTTGGCAACGTCCATGATGATCCGCCAGTCGGGACGGCTGTCGCCCAGCGGTTCCATCGCCTGATAAAGCCGCTGAATACGTCGCTCAGTACTTGTGAATGTGCCCTCCTTCTCAAGGCTAGGACTCGCCGGCAGGATCACGTCGGCAAAGCGGCAGGTTTCTGAGAAAAAAATCTCCTGCATGACAAAGAAGTCCAGCTTCTCTAGCGCCGATGCCACAAAGTTCGCGTTCGAGTCCACCAGGCTCATCTCTTCGCCAAAGACATACATTGACTTGAGACGCCCGTCGTGAATGGCGTCAATCATCAGGTGATTGTCGAGCCCGGGTTTCTGCGGCAAGGCGACATTCCACGCCTTCTCAAATTTGGCGCGGACCTCAGGATCATCCACCTTCTGATATCCAGGGAAGTAATTCGGCATCGCTCCGTGATCGCTCGCGCCCTGCACGTTGTTGTGCCCGCGTAGCGGATATGCGCCCGCGCCAGGCCGCATGTAATTGCCCGTAGCCAGCAGCACGTTTGAAATGGCCGTCGACGTGTCCGATCCCATCACGTGCTGCGTGACGCCCATGGCCCACAGCACGCACACTCCATCGGCCTCCGCAATCATGCGCGCAACCTGGATCAGTTGTTCTCGCGAGAGTCCGCAGCGCTCGCTCGCCATCTCCAGAGTGAAGGGTTCAAGACTCTTGCGGAACTCATCCGCACCATTCACCCACCGGTCAATAAAAGATTGATGGGCCAGTCCGTTGTCGAAGATATAGCGCGTCACAGCCGAGAGCCAGATGAGATCGGTGCCCGGGCGCGGATGAAGAAAAACGTCGGCACGGCGAGCCATCTCGTGCTCGCGAAGATCGGCCACAATCAGCTTCTGGCCGCGCAGCTTGTGCGAGCGCTTGACGCGTGTGGCCAGCACCGGATGGCTTTCGGCCGTATTGCTGCCAATGATTAGAACCAGCCCGGCCTGCTCGATATCCGAGATCGAACCGGCATCTCCTCCATATCCAACCGTGCGGAACAGACCCGTAGTGGCCGGAGCCTGGCAATAACGCGAGCAGTTATCCATGTTATTGGTCCCGATCACGGCGCGTGCGAGCTTCTGCATTAGGTAGCTCTCTTCGTTGGTGCACTTCGAAGACGAGATAAAGGCCAGTGCATCGGGACCATGTGCGGCCTTGATCTCAGAGAAACGGCGCGTCACCAGATCAAGCGCCTCATCCCAGCTTGCTTCGCGAAACCTGCCGTCCTCGCGGATGAGCGGCTTTGTCAGGCGATCGGAGCTATTGACGTACTCCCATCCGAACTTGCCCTTGATGCATGTCGAAACGCCGTTAGCCGGTCCATGCGCTGGCTCGACTTTGAGAATATGCCGATCACGCGTCCAGATTTCAAATGAACAGCCAACTCCGCAGTACGTGCACACGGTCTTCGTGCGCTTGATCTGCGACTCGCGCATGGCCGACTCAATTTCAGATACCTTCATGATGGAGCCATAGCCCATCTCCGGTTCGACACCTTTCACAATATCGATCATGCCTGTCAAAGCCTGCTGCGGCAGCGCGGTGAAATAGCCTGCTTCACCAAGCATTGACCTCTCCATGAGCGCATTGCACGGACACACCGTCACGCAGTGTCCGCAGGAGACGCAGCTTGATTCGCCAATCGGTGCGCCGCCATCCCACAACACCCGCGGATGCGGATCTTCCCACTTGATGCTGAGCGTTTCATTCACCTGCAGGTTCTGGCAGGCTTCAACACATCGTCCGCACAGAATGCACTGCTGTGGATCGTAGCGATAAAACGGGTTGCTGAAGTCGGCTTCGTAGGGCTTGGCCTTGTAGGGAATCTCCTGGTGTTCGACAGCAAGCAGCTTCGTCGTGTTGTGGACGGTGCAGTTGCCGTTATTGTTGTCGCACACAGTGCAATAAAGAAGATGGTTTCCGAGAATGCGGTCGAAAGCCTCGCGCTGCGCTGCCGAGGCGCGCGGAGATGCCGTCTCGACGCGCGCACCATCGGCTGCCTGTGTTGCGCAGGCGCGCACAAGTTTGCCGTCCGCTTCAACCATGCACGTATCGCACGTCTCGATTGGACCAAGCTGTGGATGATAGCAGACCTGTGGAATCTCAATTCCACTGCGATTGATTACATCGATCAGCCGCTCTCCAGGCTTGCTCTCCTGTGGCGAGCCGTTCAGGGTGACAGACATGGCTATCGACCTCTCATCGATTGTTGGATACTAGTACGCTTCCTTCGCAGACGTAAAGATAGCTTTCCGCAGGTTTGCAGCAACTGCCGAAGATGAGGTGACGTGAGCAAAAGCAATCATGGAAAACCTCTAGTGTGTATCTGGAATGCAGCGAAACTCTCCCGAGTACACAACAAAGCGTTCCCCGCGCAAAAAACCAATCAGCGTCAAACCAAGTTCCCGCGCCAGTTTGACGGCCAGGCTTGAAGGAGCCGAGACAGACGCAAGCACGGGCACGCCCGCGGCAAGCGCTTTCTGCACAATCTCGAATCCTCCTCTGCCGCTGACCAGCAAAATCGATTTCTCAAGCGGAACGCGGTCTTCCAAAAGCGCCCAGCCGACGAGCTTGTCAACGGCATTGTGCCTGCCGATATCTTCGCGCACCGCGATCAGGGTACCCTGTGCATCAAAAAGAGCCGCGGCATGTAGACCGCCGGTACGGTCAAAGACCGTCTGTTCAGCGCGCAGCGCCTCAGGCAATGTTGACAGCACCCGCGAAGAGACTCTGAAACCGAGATCCGGCGCGCGCAAACCGCGACGGCGGATCGCTTCAATTGAGGCCTTGCCGCAGATGCCGCAACTTGAAGCCGCAAAAAAGTTCCGCTGCAGCTCTTTGGTCTCGAGCTCACAGCCGGTTAACTGTACTTCGACTGTGTTACTTTTTCCCAATGAATCCGGCACAACAGCGCGGATTTCCGACAGCTGTTCACGCGAATCAATAATCCCTTCGCTCAGCAGAAAGCCCGCGGCAAGCTCGAGATCGTGCCCTGGGGTCCTCATGGTCACGCTGAGAGCCACGCCGTCCACGCGAATCTCCAATGGCTCTTCCACAGCGAGCGAGTCCTGGACGGCATGAGCCGCGCCATCGCTCCACTCTGTCACCCGTGTTAACTCAACGCTGTGTTCCGGCGGACGCATCCAGTCTCCTGTCTGGAACAGATTGAAGCTGGTCAATGATAGAAGACTTGCCCGTGGAATCCATGCCGAATAAGAAGAATGACCTCGCCTTCTCTTCAGCCTGCCGAGGCGGCACCTAAGGCATCAGATGCATTTTCCCATTCTTTGGCATTGCTAAAAATCGGACGAAGAACGGCTGATCGTCAACAGCCCGCAAAAGACCGTCGACTCATTTTTTATGCAGTAGAAGCGCTCTTAGTCGTACCGTTCGAATACAATCTGCTTGCGATGCCAGCCGTAACCGGTCATCAGCTCACGTACGCCTGAAACCATGAAGTTCAGCCCGCAGATGTAAACGTAGATATCGAACTTCAGGTCATTCGGCGGAATCGCCGGATCGACAGGCGGAACCGGCAGCGACAGCCCCAGCCGCGCCGCGCGCTCCTCCACAACCTTGGCGATATGCGGCTGCACATGCCCATGCAGTCCCGGCCAGTTGTCTTTCTCACGGCTGAGCGTAGGCAGGTAGTGAAAATTGGGCACCCGTCGTTCGAGCGCCTCAAAATACTCGCGATAGTAGATGTCGGTCGCATACCGCGTGCCGTAAACCAGCCAGATATCCTTGCCGCCGCTGCGGTCAGGTCCGTCTTCAGGAAAGAGCCACTGTGTGTAGCCGCGCATCGGAGCCACGCCCGTGCCTGTAGCCACCAGGATCGAGTCCGTCACCGGCTCGTGCAGCACGAAGTGCCCATGCGGGCCGTGGATCTGGATCGTAGCGCCATCGGGCAGGTCGCACAGATAGTTCGAGAAAAAGCCGTTCTCCACGCGGTTCACGCACAGCTCGAAGCGGTTGACCCGCGGCCCTGAAGAGATCGAGTAGGCCCGCGTCTGTTGCTTGCCATTCTTGTCCGTAGCCACAGCCGAGACAAACTGCCCGGGGACAAACGGAAAACTCTCCATACTATCGAGTACAAAATCGAAGTGGTAGCACTGGGCTACTTCAGAGAGGCAGATTTTACGCTCAAGACGCGCGGTATAAAGCTCACGTGCCAAATGTGCTTCTCACTTTGCATGGAAGATAAGGACTGCATTTCAGCCTGCGGAGATTATAGGTCGTCAGGACTGAGAGGTATCACCCTGCGAAACGCACAGCCAGCATCGGAGACACGCGCCTCATCCGGGATAGGCTCCTGTAATGTAACCCTCGAGTGCCTGGATCGTATGTTCCTGCCCGGAGATCACCCACTTTACCAGGTCGCCGATCGAAATCACGCCCACAACTTTCTCGCCTTCGAGTACCGGCAAATGGCGGAAATGATGGTCGGTCATCATCGTCATGCACTCGTCTACCGTGTGCTGCGGGCTGACGTAGAGAACCGGGCTGGTCATGATCTCGCTTACCCGCGTCTCTTTTGAATGGTGCCCTTTCAGCACGCCTTTACGCGCGTAATCACGTTCAGAGAGAATGCCGACCAGCCGCTGATTCGAGCACACAAGCAGCGCGCCAATATCGTATCGGGCCATCATCTCCAGCGCCTCGTAAACCGACTGCTCAGGAGTGATAGATAGAATCGCAACCTCGCCCTTGCGCTTCAGCACCGATCCAATGGTGTCGGTAATCTTCATCAACCCCTCCAGGCTCCGCGTATGCCAGGGAGAGAAGCAATTTCCCCGGATGGGAGAGCAGTATAGCTCGATTCTTGGTTCTCCGTCTTGGCAAATTCAAGCCCGGCGCCTTCAAGCTACGATGCGGAATCCTGAACCGGAGGTGCAAGTGTGCCAATCTGGACTGCAAAATCGGCACAGGCTGGTTGAAATTTATGACGACGGCCACATAAAGGACTACGAGTATCGAACGGCACATCGCTTCTGCGCTTGTAGTCGATTGAAAGGTGCACAGAGCATGCAATTCGCCATACGTGCAGCTCTGGTGGGCTAGGAGGGATTCGAACCCCCAACCAAGGGATTATCCGTCCGGAACCATCGCCGTAAATCTATAGAAGGAATGCGCCAGTCATCAGGCGTAGGCCTAAGGGCATAAATATACTTGACTGACCGTATTAACTTGTGTATTGTAAGCTTCATGGAACACTTACCGATTCCTAAGACACTTTTAGAGGCTGTGAAGTTCTACAGCAATCCTGATAATTGCCGTCAGCACATGATCGAAGTTCGTTGGGCTGACGGCAACGTTCGGTGTCCTACTTGCAACTCTGAAAAGGTGACGTTTCTGGAGGCGGCAAACCTGTACAAGTGCTACGGTCGGCACCCGCGCCAGAAGTTCTCTTTGAAGGTTGGAACAGTGTTCGAGGACTCACCTATCGGCTTGGATAAGTGGCTACCTGTGGTATGGCTGCTGGCCAATGCAAAGAATGGAATCAGTAGCTACGAAATCGCATGGTCTATAGGTGTTACCCAAAAGACTGCATGGTTCATGCTCCACAGGATTCGGAAGGCAATGGCCAGCCGGTGCTTTGGCAAGATTGGTGGGCCGGGAGGCGGTCCTGTTGAAGTCGATGAGACCTTCATTGGCCCCAAGCCTCAGAAGATGCACCGTGACCGCCGCTTGAAGCGGCAGACCGCATTGCATGGAGATGGGAGCGACAAGACCGTCGTTATGGGGATGCTGGACCGTGACAGCCGCCAAGTGCGCGCTAAGGTGGTTCCAAATGTGAAACGGGAAACTCTTCAAACCGCAATCCTCTTAGAGATCGAGAAGGGCTCGACTGTCTACACAGACGGCTGTTCGTCCTACGATGACCTTGCGGCGCGGGAATACATCCACGAGACCGTGAATCACGTTGAAGAGTACGTCCGTGGTGAGGTTCACACCCAGAGCATCGACAATTTCTGGAGCCTGTTGAAGCGTGGATTGACTGGAACTTATGTCGCGGTCGAGCCGTTCCACCTTGATCGTTATGTGACAGAGCAGGTGTTCCGCTACAACAATCGTGCAACCAAAGACAACCCGTTAAACGATGGAGACAGATTTATGCTCGCTCTTTCACAGATCGCAGGAAAGAGATTGACGTATGCTGAATTGACGGGGAAGGAGGCGGAGGCGGGATGCTAACTCGGTTTTTTGGAAGAAGCGCCAGAGACGCGGGAAGCGGAACGGTTCTTAGCCTTTCGCTTCGCCGTTTTCTCGGCATCTAGTTGGGCTTTGATTTCTGAGTGCGGGACGGCTACAAGCTTCCCTAAAAAACTCTTGAACCTATCGAATTCCCCGGTCTCTGGGGGGGGATTTAAATCCTGATGTTCAACGGGTCGTTCGCTGCTACCTTGCCGGGATGAGCGTATGCCCGCCATATCTCCATCAGTCTAGCACCGATGGAGGAA
>DASZXD010000195.1:0-39396 GCA_035546015.1 Occallatibacter sp. | reverse complement strand
ATAACGCGCTCTCTTATGACGTAAACCGCGCCTGGGACCGTGACGATAATCTCCGCGCGGGTTCGGCGACGCAGTTGAGGCAGGCAGTGGCTGCCGACCCCAAACTGCGAGTGATGATTGTGCATGGCTGGAACGATCTGTCGTGCCCGTTCATGGGATCGATTCTCACCGTGAACCAGATGCCGGTGATGGGTGACCCGACGCGGGTGTCGGTGCATGAGTATCCCGGCGGGCACATGTTCTATACGCGCGAGAGCAGCCGCGAGGCGCTGCGCAAGGACGTGATGGAGATGTTCAGCAAGCACTGAGCCGAAAGTCTCTGTCATCTCAAAGCCCGGGGTGCGATGCGCTCCGGGCTTTTGTCTGTTCGTCACTTTTACCTTGATTTTCTATCCATAGGCAATCTATACATGCAGTCATGACACGCAGACCCGAACTGCTGCCCGGCACGCTTGACATGCTGATTCTGAAAACGCTCACACGCGGGGCGCTGCATGGCTATGGCATTGCGCTATCGATCAAGCGGTCATCTGACGATGTGCTGACGGTGGAAGAGGGATCACTTTATCCAGCTCTGCAGCGGCTGCTGGTACAGGGATGGGTAATGGGCGAGTGGAAGGTGACCGAGACGGGGCGGCGTGCGCGCTTTTACACGCTCACTGCTGCGGGGCGCAAGCAACTGAATGTCGAGCTCTCGCAGTTCGAGCAGATGATTACGGCAATCGGGCGCGTACTGCGCGATCCGCAGGAGGCGTGATGGCAATGAAGCGATTTCTGAACAAGCTTGCGTTGCTGTTTCGCCGCGACCAGTTCCGCAATGAGCTCGATGAGGAGATGGCGTTTCATCGGGTTCAGGTGGAGCAGGAGTTGGTTGACGGCGGTATGCCGCGTGAAATGGCGCGCACCGCAGCGATGCGCCAGTTTGGCAATGCAACGCGGCTCAACGAGCAGAGCCGCGAGGTGGTGGGCTTTCGCATTGAGTCTGTAATTCAGGATCTGCGTTTCGCGTTGCGGCAGCTGCGGCGCAGTCCGGGATTTGCGCTGACAGCGACTGCGATTCTTGCGCTGGGCATGGGCGTGAGTGTGGCGATTTTCAGCTTTGTGGATGCGGCACTGCTGGAGCCGCTGCCTTATGCGTCGCCTGACCGGCTGTTAAGTGTAGATGAGTCGTCGGCATTGTTTTTGCGTTCGAATCTTTCGCGCGCGGACTATGAGGACTGGAAGCGCGAGAACCACTCCTTCAGTTCGCTCGATGCATACACAGGGACGGGCTACCTGCTGAACACTTCGTCGGGAACTGTGCCGGTTCCGGCGGCGCGCGTGAGCGATGGATTTTTCTCCACGCTGGGCATCAAGATGATGCTCGGGCGCGGATTTCTTCCCGGTGAAGACATGCCCGGCAAGCCGAAGATCGCGATTCTTACGTATGGCACATGGCTCAGGCGGTATGGCGGGCGCAGCGATATTATTGGCCGGGCGGTGGACCTGAGCGGCGCGGACTACACGATTGTGGGCGTTTTGCCGCGTACGTTCGAGTTTGCGCCGCGGCGTGACTCGGAGTTCTGGGTACCGCTGTTGGACAAGAGCGGCTGCGAGCAGAGAAGGAGTTGCCACAATCTTTATGGCGTGGGGCGGCTGCGCGACGGCATCACAGTAGATGCGGCGCGGGCGGAGATGAAGGCAATTGCAGCGCAGCTTGCGAAGCAGTATCCAGGCTCGAATCAGGGGCAGAGCGCGAGCGTAATTCCACTTGCGGAGATCATTGTCGGGCCGGTGCGGCCGGTGTTGCTTACGCTGCTTGCCGGCGCGGGGCTACTGCTGCTTATTGCGTGCGTGAATGTGTCGAGCCTGTTACTGGTGCGTTCTGAGAGCCGGCGGCGTGAGATTGCCGTGCGCGGCGCCCTGGGCGCAACGCCGGCGCGGCTGGCCCGGCAGTTTGTAACCGAGGGGTTGTTGCTGACTGCCGCGGGTTGCGCTGGCGGGATGTTTACTGGAGTGTGGCTCATGAAGCTGCTCTCGCGGCTCATTCCACAAAATATGCTTGTGCACCTGCCGTTTCTGGGTGACGTGAGCATGAATGCGCACGTGATTGCGTTTGCTGCCTCGATTGCGCTGCTGGCTGCGCTGCTACTGGCCGCAACACCGGTGCTGCGGCTTAGCTTCCAGGACATTCGCGATGGATTGACGGAGGGAGAACGCGGCGCGGCGGGAAGGCTCTGGAAGAGACTGGGCGCAAATCTGGTGGTTGTAGAACTGGCGGTTGCCGTGGTGCTGCTGGCGGGCGCTGGGCTGCTGGGCAAGAGCTTTTACAGGCTGCTGCATGTAGACAACGGATTTGATACAACGCATCTGGCCACGGTTCAGGTAATGGCGCCGGAGAGCACGTACACAAAAGACGCGCAGAAGATAGCGCTTTATCGCGAGATCGAGCGACGGCTTGGCGCACTGCCGGGTGTGGAATCCGTGGGAATCACATCGGATCTGCCGGTGCAGTGCAACTGTGATACGGACTGGATTCGCATTGCGGGCAAGCCATTTCATGGTGAGCACAATGAGGTGAATGAGCGCGAAGTGAGCCCGGCCTACTTTGCAACGCTCAAAGCGCGACTGATAGGCGGGCGTGTGTTTACAGCCGCAGATGATGTGAATCATCCTCGTGTGACCGTGATCAACGAAGCGCTGGCGAAGAAATATTTTCCCGGCGAAGATCCGATTGGGAAGATGATAGGCGAAGGCGATCTGGCGCCAAATTCAATGCGGCAGGTAATCGGCGTGATAGCCAATGTTCGCGAAGGCGCCGCGGATGATAATGTTTGGCCTGCCGAGTACTTTTCAATTTATCACGAGACAGACCGGTTCTTTTCTGTTGCGGTGCGCACGACGCAGGATGAGAAGGCGATGCTGCCGTCGATCGTGAGTGCGCTGCACCAGATTGATCCCAACATGGGTGTTTTTGCCGAGAAGACCATGACACAGCAGATCGAGTCGTCTGAGACTTCACTGCTGCATCAATTTGCCACGTGGCTGGTGGCAGGATTTGCCGTGATGGCTCTGGTGCTTGGCGTGGTGGGGTTGTACGGAGTGATTGCCTATTCAGTAAGCAGGCGCACTCGCGAGATCGGCGTGCGCATGGCGCTGGGCGCGCAGCGGGGCACGGTGTATGCGATGGTGATGCGGCAGGCTGGGCGGCTTACAGGGGTTGGACTGGCGATCGGGCTGGTGTGCGCTATAGGCGCATCGCTTCTGATGCGTAAGCTGCTCTTCGGCGTGCAGGCCTGGGATCTGCCGACGCTGCTGAGCGTGGCATTCGTACTCGGCTGTGCTTCGATGGCGGCGAGCTTTTTGCCGGCGAGGCGTGCGGCCTCTGTAAATCCCACAGATGCGCTGCGCGCGGAATGAAAAAGCAGGGAATAGGGAATAGGAAAAAAGCACTTTAGTTTTCTGTGGGCGTTTTTTCCATGTGGTCGATGACGAGCTGTTCGACCGGGGCTTTGCGCTCTTCCAGCTTCAGGCCAAGTTTTTCTACTGAGGCGAAGACGGTTTGTCCACCGGTAGGGTCTGAGGCTGCAGCAGCGGGGTTGGCGTTTGTATCGCTGCTGGGCGGGGCGCCGCGGTTGAAGGCGCGAGCGCTGGCCATGAGATCGGCGAAGGATATCTCGGTGGTGACTGCGTAGTAGCCTCTGAGGCCAGTCTGATCTACCACGAGCGGACCACTCTGATTACCGAGTTGCAGCACGCGGGTTAGCGTATCGGCAAAGCCCGCCATGGTGACGCCGTTCGATTCGATGTCGAGGCTCTGGTTCTGCGCATTCACGCGATTGGTGACCGAGCCCCTGTCGCCGAGGTTGAAGGTCATGGAGCCATCAGAGTTGCGCAGGATGCGCACCGGGCCTTCGGGTCCGTCCATCTGCTGTTCGCCGGGTTTGAGCGGAGCATTCACATCGATTGCAGCCGGTGCTGGAGCCTCTTTCAACTTTGGTCCGCTTTTGCCGACAATGAGCGCGAGAACCTTGTGTTCCTCAGTGGACGTGTGTGCTGTGAGCCTGAAGCGCTCTTTGAGCAGCGATTGCAGCATGGCGGGCACGTCGTCGCGGGTAGCGCCTTCGGGAATGGTGGCTTCGATGTCGAAGTGCTCGTCGCTGATCCAGTCCGGGCCGCTGATCTGGTACTCCTTGACGTGGTAGGCGATGGCAAGGAGTTGCTTGAGCGTCATGTAGATGTATTCGGCGCGTGCCGCATCGACGTGCGGACCGAGGCGCGGCATTTTGCCTGCCTGCATGTCTGCGCGGATCTGTGCGAAGTCGAGCGGGGCTGCAGGCTTGATGGTGGCTACGTCGAAGGACTTGGCTGCAGCTGACGTTTGTCCGAAGGCTGCGCCGGAGATGAGCAGCAATACTGCGAAAAAAGGAAGAAAAAAAGCCCTTGGTTTCATGACGAGAGACACCAGTATGGCCCGATTATAGCGCTGGGCTGGAGAATGCGCCGTGAATCGGGCCTGTGCATGGACGCGCGATTAAACGAGGCGCAGGAAGCGACTGGTGTCAAGATGTGCGCCGGGGAAGACCGTCTCGAGATTGTTTGCGCCGAGTGTGTGCGTAACAACTTCGCCCAGCACGGCACGGTAATCGGTGGTAAGCGCGAGATCGCGGCCTTCGTTGAGCTGATCGTTGTCGAGGCCGGGCCAGCGGCCGTAGACTTTGCCGCCCTTCACGCGGCCCCCGAGCACGAACATTGCGTTGGCATGGCCGTGATCCGTGCCGCCGGTGCCGTTTTCGCGTGCCGTGCGGCCAAACTCAGACATGGTGACCAGCGTGATGTTCTCAGCGCTGTCTCCCATATCGCGCCAGAAGGCGGCGATGCTGCTGGAGAAATCTGTGAGCCGGTTGGCAAGCTGACCGTTGACGCCGCCCTGCGCGTGATGCGTGTCCCAGCCGGTGACGTCAGTGAATGCAGCTTCTACGCCGAGGTTGGCTTTGAGAAGCTGCGCGATCTGTTTCATGCTGTTGCCGAATTCTGTGTTCGGATACTCAGCGCCGGGGGAGGGCTGATATTGAGCAGGGTTGGCGTCGCGCAGCATCTTGACGGCCTCAAAGGTTTCGTCGCCGGCGGTGTGAAAGATGCGGTCGCCGGAGCCTGCGTACATAGCTTGAAAGGCGCTGGCGGCGGGTGAGGGAGCGGGGCCGCGGCCTGCGACAGTGAATCCGTTGACGTTGTTGAGCGCGATGGCGGGGATGCGTCCAGCGAGAGTGAGCGGCACTTCCGCGCCGAGGGCGAGCGCGCGGAAGGCGCTGTGCTCACATGTACCGGCGCAGCGATGCACGAGGTCTTCAGCCTGCAGTGCGCGGTTCAGCCAGCCATCGTCAGTGCCCTTTACACCGGGCGTGCCGGATTCCATGTAGTCCTGCGCGTCGAAGTGCGAGCGGGACATATCGGGCGAGCCTGCGGCATGCACAATGGCGAGATTGCCCTGATCGTAGAGCGGCTTGAATGAGGCCAGCGACGGATGCAGGCCGAAAAAGCCGTCGAGATCAATTACCTGCTTTTGTGGAATGGCAATGGTGGGGCGCATGGAGTAGTAGTTCTTTTCGCGATAGGGAACTACCACGTTGAGCCCGTCTGCGGCGCCGCGCTGAAAGATCACGACAAGACGTTGACCAGGCGCGGAGCCGGTTTCGGCAAGAACGCTGCGCACAAGAAAGCTGGGGATTGCGGCTGTGCCGGCGACTGCGAGCGCGCCTTTGTGCAAGAAGAATCGGCGATTCATGTGCATGTTCAACTCCTCACGCTTTAGCGCCGTTGGAATTCGGGCGAGCCAATGAGCAGGCCGGCGAGAACCTGATCCTGTCTTTCAAGAGTCGTTGCCGTTTTGGCGCGGTTCTGCGGCCGTGCGATGGCAGAAACGGGACGCATCAGCGAAGAGTCCTGCGCGATCTGTGCCTGAAACTGTTGCAATGCTGCGGATCGTGTGGCCGCGCTGACGCCGCCCGCCACGATGAGCGGCTCAAGGCGCGCTTCTTCGCTCTCAGGGGTCGGGTCATCCGGGCTGGCGCCTGGGTTGGCGAGCAGGCCGACATTTGGTGTGGATGCAGGCGGCGTGGGCGACGACCACTTTACCGTGATGCCGGGCAAACGGTTGGCGGCGAGGTTTAGCGCAAAGTTCATGCGATCGACGAGCGAGCCGGTGGAGACCCATTCGGCTGCGTCCCACTTGTAGCCGGTGGGCGGAATGCAGCCGTAGAGCGGCATGCCCATCTGGCGCAGCGCGTTGATCAGCGGCAGGAAGTTCTCTACGTCGGCGTTGCCGGCGCGTGCGGCGGATACGACAAATTCGAGCGGCGTTTTCACTTTGGCGCGATAGTCGCTGGCGGCCCAGAGCTCAGGCGAATGGAAGAGCGTGCGCATGACAGCGGAGATGTCGCCGCCGCTGGACATGTAGGTCTTCGCCATGCGGTCAATGAGCGATTGGGGCGGATCATCGGAGACGAATCGGATGGCCAATTCCTTCGAAAGAAATTGCGCGGCTGCAGGGCGCGAGGCGAGAATGTGCAGCAGTTCTTCGCCTTCTTTCTGGCCGCCGTTTTTGATCTTTTTGCCGAGGACGGTTTTGGTGCCGGGCTCGTGACGGTTTTCATTGAAGACGAAGCCGCCGCCGCGGCCGGGCTGATCGACGGTCCAGCCGGTGAGCACGCGCGCTGCCTGAATGACGTCGGCCTGTGTGTAGCCGCCGTTGACGCCGAGGGTGTGCAGTTCCATGAGCTCGCGGGCGTAGTTCTCATTGATGCCTTCAGGAGCCTTGGCTTTGTTATTGGGCCTGCGCCAGGCGATCATCTTTGCACGCTCAGCGGCGAGCGAATCGGGGCCGATGCTTTCGGCGTTGTCGAGATAGATGAGCATGGCCGGGCTGTGGGCTACGGCTTCAAGCAGGTCCTGGAACTTGCCGAGCGCATGCGGCCGGATGACGTCGCGCTCATAACTAACGAGGTAGTAAGGCATCTGCTCGTTCTTGCGCAGGTAGATGTTGAAGTGATTGAACCAGAAGTCGGTCATTACCTCCTGCAACTGGGCGCTCGAGTAGATGTCGCGGGTGAGGCGCTGCGCTATCAGTTCTTCTACAACGAGGCGCTGCGGATTTTCGAGATCGGACACAGCTTCGCGGAGGTCGGGGCTGAGGCCTTCATCAAGAGCTCTGCGCTGGATGGGCCTGAGCGATTTGAAGAATGCGTCGAACTCTTCGGGCTGCATGGACTGGAGCCGAAGGACTCGTTTTGCCCCCTGCAGCATGACGACTTCACGAAACAGCGCCTGATTGCCGGCCTGGTCATCCAGGGCCCCCGGCTGATCGTTGGCTATTAGTTGCGCAGCAGCAGGTTTCTGCACTGTGGCGTTGTCGGCCATAGGCATGTCGAGTTGATCGAGCTGGTTGAGGATGGCGGTGGAGGAGACGGAGGCTGCATTTTTCGCGCCGGAGCTCGAATTCCTGGCCTGATCTGAAGGCGCGGGCTCGGCCATGTCGTTTGCCGGTGCGGCTTGGTTCTTTGCCGCCTGTGCGGGTGCACTGTTCTCAGCGTCTGCCTGTTTTTTCTCCTGCTGCGCAGCTTTCTTTTCCTGCAGGCGGTAGATCTGGTTTTCGTAGACGGCGTGGAGTGTGCCGCGCGAGGGAATCTGCGCGCGGCCATCGATGGCCTGGCGGATCACGGCATTCGATGGGATGCGATAGAGCAGGTCGGGAACGCTCCACTGCATGGCAGGAAACTGCGCAAGACGGGCGTTGAGATCGGTCTGGTCGATGGAGGACGGTTGAAGCTGCTTTTCAAACCATGCGTCGAGTCCCATGGCCTGCACGGTTTCAAGATCGCCGGGACGCGGGCCGAAGGTGAAGCGGTTGAGCGCCTGCAGAATGCGCTCGTTGCCCTGGAGCTGCGTGGAGTCGTAGGCCGGGCGGTGCTGGTGCGGAGCCGCAGGCCGATCGGCGGACTGTGCGGGGGACTGTGCGCAGAGCATGGGGGAGGGCATGCACAGAGTGCCGCATAGAACGAGCGCCAGCGCGCCTTTGAGCGATTCCATCGCAGAGGCTCCGATGCGTGAGGGATTGCCGGTTACGGCTCTATCTTGCTGCAGATGCAGACGTCAATTTCGGAGGAAAGTTGTGGTGCGACCCTTCAGAAGACTCCAGACTGCACGTGCGGGCTCAGTATAGCTCTCCGATGGAGGGATACGGCAGCCGGGTCCAGTTCCTAAGGTCATGATTTTCATGCGCATATCCCAGATGGACATGATTTTCATTCGCGGTATCCAAGGTACGAGTCCGGGTTGTGAGTTCTGACAAATTTGCCTGAGAGGGAAAACGGAGACGGCTGAAAAAAGAAGGAATTGCAGGAAAAGAAGGCGATGAAGGAACTTATCGATGCGCTGAATGAGGACTTGTCCCGGGAGTATCAGGCGGTAATTGCCTACACGGTGTACAGCGACGTGCTCAAGGGCGCGCAGTAGATGAATATTGCCGGCGAACTCAAGCTTCATGCTTCGCGGGAGTTGCAGCGCGCGATGGTTATTACCGACCAGATCGATTATCTGGGCAGCATGCCGACAGCGACGCCAAAGACGGTCAAGCTGAGCGACAAGGCCGAGGACATGCTCCGCTTCGATCTCGACAGTGAGACAGAGACGATAAGGAACTACCGGCAGCGGGTGAAGCAGACTGAGGCGGTGGGGCACTACGCGCCGGCGGAGCAACTGCGTACGATTATTAACCAGGGGCAGAACACCAGCACGATCTGGCGACCGCGCTGGGCATCGATGTGCCGGATGTATTGGGTGAGGGAGCTTAAAGATTGCGTAATATTGCGGGGTGAAAAACGGCTGCGAGCGAATTCCGGTGATTAACCGGGATTCGCGCTTACATAGCCGCAGTAGTACGAGAGAAAAACATTGAGAGGGATAGTGCGCTGGCGCGCGCCGCCCCAGGTGATCAGGCGGACCGCTACGTGTGTAGTTCCAATGAAGGTCAGCTTTCGCAGCAGTGTCCAGTGTGTTGCCGCCGGATCGATGGGGCCGGGCGCCGGCACTGCGGGGTCGCCGCCGATGATATGGGAAAGAGTGCCGGCTGCATTCAGCACAACGGAGCGGCCGATCGACATCTCCTGCTCAGCAAGACGCAGGCTCTTGATGCCTCGATCGCCGGGCTGGTGATTCTGGCCGTGGAGCGGATGTGGCGTAATGGCGTCGAGGATCTTCAGAGGTGTGGTCATGTTGAAAAATGTGCGGTCCATGACCTCTGTGTAGCCTGCATCCTCCAGGAACTGGCAGAGGGCGCCGGGCTTGGTGAGGGTGAATATGTTGCGGATGGTATCCGACTCCAGAATGATGGCCCACGCGTCTCGTATAGACGCCAGAACAATGTAGTCAGCCTTTGGAGTGAGACGATTGTAGCCCTGGCGGACGATGATGCCCGGAGCCAACTCTTTCGTTCCCCAGTAGGCACGGCCTGTTTCAAACAGATCAAGAGCCATTCTGACGTACTTCACCGGATCGCGCTTGGCAACATCGACAACAAGCGCTACAGGGCCGCACAGAGTTGTCTGGTCCTGGTCGATGATCTTGGGACGGCGCACGCGCAGCGCAAGCTGGAAACAGAAAATATTGCGATCTATGTGGCTAAATGCGCCGGTGACCGGACCGGTATGCACGAAGTTCAAGATGAGACCGATTGCGTCACGCCGCGCATCCACCTGCGCAGTCTCTTTCGCTCCCAAGCCGGATTTTTTAGTCTCAGTCGCGATAATCGTATCGAGGATGCCAAGAAAGGTCGTGAGCTGCTGATTGTTGGGCGGGTCGACTTCCTGCGCTACGAACAGCGCCGCGCGATGGTCGCCAGAGCTGTTTACAGCCTGCATGACTGCAGTCAGATACGCTTGAAATGTCATGGCGCCAGCATAGTGTGGCCTTCAAAGAGATGTCGAGAAGATTTTGCCGGGGAGAAAGGTAGTGCGCAAGAATTTAAGGTTCGGCCTGGGAAGGGAGTCAGCAGCCTTTCTTGCAACGGGCCATGATGGCGGAGTGGAGGCGTTCGCGGAGGTCGTTGGGGAGCTCATAGATGTCGTGCGACCGGTAGATTTCAATGGTCTTGCGGGTAGTGTTGAAGACCACTTCGCAATGTTCGCACTCGTGCATATGGTTTTCAATCTCGGTGCGAATGGAGGAAGCAACGTTTTCTTCGATCAGATCATCGAGGAGAGCAATGAATTCAGTGCAGGTCACTTTAGTTCAACCCCGCTTCCTGCGGAACCGCCTGTCCAGTCTTCTTTTTGAAGTACCGGCTTAGCCGCTCGCGCAATTGCAGCCGCGCGCGCAGCAGTCGCGACTTGACGGCGGGCACGCTCAGTCCGAGCGTCTCCGCGGTCTCTTCCGTGGACAGACCTTCCACGTCGCGCAGGACAAAGACGACACGAAAGCCCTGCGGCAAACCCTGAATGGTCTTGCGCAAAATCTCGGCCAGTTCGGCCTGGGTGTAGTTCTGTTCCGGGTCGGGCGCCCAGTCGGCAAGGTCGCGTGGTACGGAGCCCTCGTCGGTCTCCAGATCCTCGTCGATCGAGACCATTTTGCCGGTGCGCCGCTTGCGCAGCCGCATCAGGCTTTCGTTTACCGCAATCCGTACCAACCATGTGTAGAACTTCGCGTTTCCCTGGAACTGGTCGAGCTTCTCATACGCCTTGAGGAACGCGTCCTGCATTACGTCTTCAGCATCTTCGCGGTTTTGCGTAATGTGCTGCGCAATCCTAAAGATCTGCCGCTCGTATTTGCGGACCAGCTCATCGTAGGCCGAGACATCGCCGGCGCGGACCCGCTCAACCAGGGCCACGTCGGGATGCTGCTCGTTTTGTTCTGCAATCGATTGGATGGTCGACATGTCGGTTGGATGCGGTAAATTCGTTGCGGTGTGTGGGGAATTCCCTATCCGGCGGGTTTTCTGCGCCCGGATGCCTAAAAGAAGAGTGTAATGGACGGCCCGGTTATGGAACAAACCGGGCTTACCACCGGGCAAATTTCAGTGCCCGCGATCTAGAGTACTTCGGCTGTAACGTTATTTGGCATAGCAGCATTATTTTCACGAGGATCGAGCCGGCCGGCATAGAGGCGTGTATCAAAAATTGTGAATTCACAAGAAAATGCTTGCGCTTTGTTTTGTGGCGGGAGTAAATCAAGGCTCAATATTTCCCAAAATACGCAACGGTCCCTCTGGAGGTAAGGATGAAATCTCTTGGGTTCCTGGCTGCAGGCGTGCTGTTTCTTGCCGGATCGGCGGCAATGGCAGCACCCAAATCGACCATCATTATTGCCTGCTATAACAAACAAACCGGCCACGCGCGCATCGTGAATTCAATTACCGACTGCCGGCGCGACGAGAACTACGCGACCTGGAACATTGAGGGTCCGGCTGGCCCGCAGGGACCGCAAGGTGTGCCGGGCCCGATGGGTTTACCGGGTCCAGCTGGCCCGGCTGGCCCGCAAGGCCCTGCCGGGGCGAAAGGGGCGACGGGGGTGCCCGGCCCGGCTGGCCCGCAAGGCCCCGCGGGTGCAACTGGTCCCGTGGGCCCCATCGGTCCGGCTGGCCCCACTGGAGTTGCTGGCCCCGCTGGCCCGATTGGCCCAGCTGGCCCTACCGGAGCTCAGGGGCCCATCGGTCTCACAGGTCCAGCTGGAGCAGCGGGCGCAACCGGTCCCGCCGGCCCAACAGGGCCGCCCGGCGCAACTGGTCCTGCTGGTCCCACCGGCCCGGCTGGTCCACAAGGCCCCACCGGTCCGCAGGGGCCTCCGGGAACGAGTTCACTCTTCGGCACGAACAACATCAATTTTGTTGCGGGGCTGGGCAGCGGAGCTACCTGCACGATAGGCAGCATTGTTCTGAATGTTTCCGTCGACTATCCACCGAATTATTTGCCTGCCGATGGGCGTCTGTTGCCAATTAACCAGAATCAGGCAGTATTTTCCGTGATTGGGACCAATTATGGCGGCGACGGCAGAACTAACTTCGCTCTTCCCGATCTCAGAGCCGCGGCACCGAACAATACGCAATACATCATGTGCATTAGCGGGGTCTTCCCATAGCGTGGTGACTGTCAGACCTCAGCCGCATCTAAATAAGACGATGCGTGCGATGCCCAAGACCGCAGGCGGTAACCGGGAGGGGTGCTTTCCGGTTACCGTAGAGGTTCCGATGAGGCGTGGCCGGGCGAAAACGGGGCTAGAGTGAAGATATGACGTTGTTGTATTCTCCCGGTTCTTTTCTGCGCCAGGCAGCGTGGGGTCTGGCGCTGACGTTTATGTTGCCACTTGCGTTGTCCACTTCCGCGCAGGATGGAAAGGGGACGGGCGATCCGGCTGCGCACTCGGCGAAGTCGACAGTCACGCATAAGAAGACAACCAGCAAGACCACAGCAAAGCATGCGGCTGGAACGCATCGCCGTCACCGGCGATCGACGCGCAGGACACAGAGCCGTGCTGCGAGGACCGCGCGGACGGCGCGCATCCGGCGGGCGTTTGTCGCATCGACCGAACTGCGGCCCATGGCGCAGCAGCTTGCCATGCTGCGCACGCCGGAGGCGTACGCGGGCGTTGCTTCTTATGCGCATGCGCACTCGGGCGAGGCGGCTGCGGCGGCGTATCTGGCGCTGGGGCATGCCTATCTGCTGGACAAAAAGTACCCGGAGGCCCTCAGCAACTTTGCGCAGGTGCACAAAGACGGCGAAGAGCTTGCCGACTATGCAGATTTTCTGTCTGCCAGGGCAAATCATGAATCGGGCAACGAAGTGGCTTCCGAAAAGCTACTGCATGGGTTTGCGGCGCGCTACCCCGACAGCATCTTCGATGACGACACACCGGAACTCGAAGCGACAGTGCTGCTGGCGCTGAACAATGCAAACGGCGCGCGTGAGGTGCTGGCCGCAGTGGCGGATACCGATGCGGCAGACCGGCCCGGTTATCAGCTTGCTGAAGGGCAGGTGCAGTTGGCGCTGGGTCAGACGGCTGCGGCGAACGCAACGTTCAGGCAACTGCTGCTTGATCATCCCCTGACATCGGAGGCGCAGACCGCGTACACAAAGCTGATGCAGGCGGGAGCGGAGACATTGCTGACGGCGGCCGACCTGCGTACGCTCGGCGATGCGTATTACAACGCCGGACGCTACGGCGATGCTGCGGAGCAGTATCGGGCGTTGGTGCGGTCTTCAGCGTTGAGCGTGGCAGATCGCGATGGCTTTCGTGTGGCTGTTGCTGCGTGCGACTACAAGTTGAAGCATCTAACAACCTCAGCGGCTGAGGCGCTGCCCGACACCAACGATGAGAATGGCGCGCGGCGGCTCGAATTGCTTATGGAGCTGGCTCGAGACCGGGACGATGAAACCGGGCAAAAGCGCATCGTGACAGAGATGGAGACGCGCTTTCCGCGCAGTCCGTGGCTGGCACAGGCTCTGTTTTCCGCCGGCAACATGTATTTGCTCAAGCGGGACTATCCGACGGCAATCGAGTATTACGGCTATCTGGCCGATCACTTTCCTAACGACAAGAATGCGCCTGCTGCGCACTGGCGGTCAGGCTGGCTGAACTACAGGCTGAACAATTTTGACCAGGCAGCGCACATCTTCGACGAGCAGATCAAGCAGTATCCGGCGGCGCCCGAGACAGTGTCAGCGATTTACTGGCGCGGACGGATTTACGAAAATAAGGATCATTACCCTGCGCTGGCCGCAGCCAACTATCGTGCGATCGTCCGCACCTATCAGCACTACTTCTATGCGCAGATGGCGCGCGAACGGCTGGCTGCACTGGGCAAGATGCAGCCGGCGCAGGAGCCCCAGCTTGACCAGTTCCAGCCTCTGCCCACGCCCAAGCTCGTCGACACTTTTCCTGCAGACAGCCCGCACCTGGCTAAGGCGCGGCTGATTGCGAACGCGGGCCTGAACGAGTATATTGCCGACGAGATCAAGGCCGATCCCAGTTCAGAGTCGTGGAGCGCGCTGGCAGAGGCGCAGATCTACGCGAGCTATGGGGAGACCTTCCGCGCGATGCGTTCCCTCAAGCGTGCGTTGCCTTATGCGTCAACTGCGTCGATCTCGTCTATTCCGCTTGTGTATTGGCGGATACTTTTTCCGGAACCTTACTGGGAGACGATTAAGGCGGAGTCGGCTAAGAATAATCTCGACCCTTACCTGGTGGCATCACTCATACGGCAGGAGTCAGAATTTAATCCATCGGCAATCTCGTACGCGAATGCGTACGGGCTGATGCAACTGCTGCCATCGGTTGGCAGGGCACTGGCGCGCCAGGAAGGCATGGCGCACTTCCAGACATTCCAACTGCTCGATCCCGAGATCAACATCAAACTGGGCACGCGCTACCTGCGGCAGATGCTGGACAAGTTCAACGGCGTGCCGGAGTATGCGCTGGCCGCTTATAACGCTGGCGACAACCGTGTGACCGACTGGGAGTCTGCTGGGCCCTATGAGGGCATGGACGAATTTGTAGAGTCGATTCCGTTTACGCAGACGCGCGAGTACGTGGAAGCGATCCTGCGCAATATTGAAACCTACAAGGCGATCGACGAGTTTGCACAGTCGCACGCACGCGCGGGGATGGAAGCGTCGCGGTGACTGAAGATCACCAGTTTGTGTTAGGGGACGAACGTTCGTAACAACGAGAGGAATACCAAACGATACTAAGCATCACCCGATTCTGGATTGACGAGATGAGGGGTAGACATCAACACTGGGTTTCAACTGATTTTGCCATTCGTAACTGCTGTTGCATCGGAAGGACAGAGCCGGCAGCAAACACTGACGCGGCCTGGTTACATCAACCCACATGGAGGGATTAGATGTCAGCCGACTTGCAGTTTCTCGAAGAATGGATCCCCGAAAGAATGGACCCCGGCACGGTGTTTCTGCTGGAGAACCAGGAGAAGTTAGGCCAGGCGCAGAACCCATACGTGGCAGTGATGTCATGCCCGCGCTGCGGGACGCTGGGTTTGATTACCCGCCGGCAGCTTTACTCCGGCGAGATGATGATCTGCGGTGGCGATGTGTGTTCAGCCGAGTACCGGCTGGACGGCGATAACATCTGCTACCGACCTGCGCAGTAGAGGACTAAGCTTAGACAATTCCAGGTCAGGCGCAAGAACAAAAACGCGCCGAACCTGGGGTATCTATTGCTTGGCTTTACTTCTGCATCTTGTAGTCGGCGTTGGTGGCGCGGGCGCTGACCTGGGCGGGAGTGGGAAGTTGCGTGCGGTCCCAGCCGCCGCCAAGCGCCTGCACGAGCTGCACGGCTGAGAGCATCTCTTGGACATGCAAAGTATTGAGCGTGACCTGATCGTTAAGCAGCGTGGTCTGCGCGATGACTACGTCGACATATGGATCGACGCCGGTGTTGTAGCGGTCCATCTCCATGTCGAGATATTGTTTGGCAGCGTCCACTGCTTCCTGCTGGCGGAGAATCTGTTGTGAGTAGATGCGCGTAGCGGCCAGAGAATCCTCTACCTGCTGGAAGGCTGTGAGCACGGTCTGGCGGTAAGTGGCAACATCCGCGTTGTAGACGGCCTGGTACTGGTGGAGCGCGGCACGGTAGAGGCCGCCGTCGAAGACAATCTGTGAGGTGGATGGGCCCACCGACCAGAAGCGGCTGGGCCAGTCGAAGAGTTTTTTGAGTACTGAGCTCTCAAAGCCGCCAGCGGCGGAGATCGTGACATTGGGAAAGAATGCGCCATAGCCGATGCCGATGGTGGCATTAGCTTCAGCCAGTGTGCGCTCTGCGGCGGCAATGTCAGGACGGCGCTCAGCAAGCTGCGTGGGCACGCCGGTGGGAATAGGCGGGGGAGTGTAGGTCATGGGCCGCACAGGAATCGAAAAGTCAGTAGCCACTTTGCCAAGCAGCATGGCGATGGCGTGCTGATATTGCGCGCGCGAGAGGCCGACATTGATGTCTGCGGACTGCGCTGCCTTAAGCGTGGTCTGCGCTTCGAGGACGGAGATTTTGTCGCCAGTGCCAGCATCGTAGGCGCCCTGCGCGGCGTCGAGCGACTTCTGGTCGGCAGCTACAGTCTGGTCGAGGATCTGCTGCAGCATGTCCTGGCCGCGAAGCTCAAAGTAATACTGTGCCAGACTGGCCTGCTCGGTCAGCTTTTCCAGCTCGAGGTCGGCGGCGCTTACCTGGCTGGCGTACTCAGCCTGGCGCACTTCATTGCGAATCTTGCCGAAGAAGTCGGGGGTCCAGGAGATGTCGAGCGGTGCAGCCCAAAGCGTAGATGTCTGGCCGGTGTTGGCGGTGGAGGAGTTATGCAGATTGCCAGAACTCCTGGAGCGACTGAAGGAGGGACCTAGGGTGATAGTGGGCCAGAACTGTGCGCGAGCCTCTGCAATGACTGCCCGAGCCGCCATGAACTGGTTGAATGCGATCTTGATGTTCTGGTTGTTGACGTTGAGTTGCTCTTCGAGCGCATTCAGCTCAGGTTCGTTGAAGACCTCCCACCAGTTGCCACGCAGCATCGCGTCCTGGGGGCTGGCGACTTTCCAGCCCTCGGCGTCCTGGAAGTTGACGGTGGACTCCTTGTAATTGGGCGCAGTGGCGGTGGGGGTGGCGGGCGGAGCATAGCGCGGTCCCACACGGCAGCCTGCAAGAAGCGTGAGCGAGCCAAGCGCGATGAAGCCGAGAGTTTTTACTGCTCCTCGAGCGGGCGTGTTCTCCGCTGCTTGCGGCAAAGAACGCCGCAAGGATGGGGCACCCAGTGTGTTTGTGAATCGGTGAGTTGGCTCTGGCATGGTCATGGTCCTTCTCGTGTTAGAGCGCAGCCTCCTCCGCGGTGGAGGGAAGCATGTCGTGGGTGCGGCCCAGCGCACGCATGCGCATGCGGTCCATAAACAGATAGACCACAGGTGTGGTGTAAAGGGTGAGCAACTGACTCAGCACAAGCCCGCCCACGATGGTGATACCCAGCGGGCGGCGCAGTTCCGAGCCGGTCCCGGTACCGAAGGCCAGCGGCAGCGCGCCGAAGATGGCCGACATAGTGGTCATAAGAATGGGGCGGAAGCGGAGCAGGCAAGCCTCGAAGATGGCGTCACGAGTGTTCTTGCCTTCGTTACGTTCGGCCTGCAGGGCAAAGTCGATCATCATGATGGCATTTTTCTTCACAATGCCGATGAGCAAGATGATGCCGATGATGGAGATGACGTTGAGGTCCATCTTGAAGAGCATGAGCGCCAGCATGGCTCCAACGCTGGCCGAAGGCAGCGTGGAGATGATGGTGATGGGATGGACGAGGCTCTCATAGAGGATTCCGAGAACGATGAAGACCGCGAGCAGCGCGGTGATGATGAGATATTTTTCCGATGCCAGAGAGTCCTGATAAGCCTGTGCGGTTCCGGCAAAGAATCCGCGAACCGATCCTGGCATTCCGAGGCGCTGCTCCATCTGGGTGACCTCGCGCGTGGCATCGGAGAGCGAGAGGCCGTTGGCCAGGTTAAATGAGGTGGTGACCGAGGGAAAGAGGCCGGTGTGGTCCACTTCAAGCGGCGTGGTGCCGGTATGCGGCTTCATTACGGTCGCGAGTGGCGCGATCACGTTGAGGCCTGTGCGCGAGGCTGCGGAACCGCCGGGCGCAAGATAGATGTTCTTGAGGCCCGAGGGGTCCTGCCAGTATTGCGGCGCAACTTCCATTACCACGTAGTACTGGTTGAGCTGGGTGTAGATGACGGAGACTTCCGATTGGCCGAATGCGCTGTAGAGCGCTGAGTTGAGCGACTGCGGCGTCTGGCCAAGACGCGCGGCGGTAACGCGGTCGTAGGTGAGCCTCTCCTGCAGGCCACCATTCTGCTGATCGGTGTTTACGTCCTGCAGGCCGGGCAGCTTCTTCATGTTTTCGAGCAGGATGGGGCCCCAGTGTGCAAGGTCGTCGATATTGTCGGTCTGGATCGTGTACTGATAGAGCGAGGCGCTGGAGCGGCCTCCGATGCGCAGGTCCTGTGCTGCCTGCAGGAAGGCCGAGGCGAGCGGCAGGCGGTTCATTTTGGGCCGCAGGCGGTTGATGATATCCATGACCGAGGTCTGGCGCACAGAGCAGCCGTGCGCCTCTTTGCACGATCTGCCGAGCGGCTTGAGCGCCACGTAGATGAAGCCGCCGTTGCTCGATCCCTGGCCGCCGGTGAAGGCATTGGCATGTGCGACGGCGGGGTCGTCTTTGATGATGGCCATCATCTTCTGGACAGAGAGATTCATCAGTGGGAAGGATGCATCCTGCGGTCCCTGCAGCATGCCGATCATAGTGCCTGTGTCCTGCTGCGGGAAGAAGCCCTTGGGGATGCGGAAGATGACCACCACGTTGAGCGCCACCGTGAGCATGAGCACGATGAGCATGAGCAGGGAGTTGTCGAGTACCCACTCAAGCGATCTGCGGTAGACCCAAAGCAGGCTGTTGAAGGTCTTCTCGCTGGCGCGGTAGAGGAAGTTGTGCTTTTCATTGGCCTGGCGCGGCTTGAGCAGGTGAGCGCACATGCAGGGCGTGGTGGTGAGCGAGATGACCATCGATACGACGATGGCTGAAGCGAGCGTGACGGCAAACTCGCGGAAGAGCCGTCCGACGATGCCGCCCATCATGAGGATGGGGATGAAGACGGCAATCAACGACATGCTGATGGAGAAGACCGTGAAGCCGATTTCCTGAGCGCCCTTGAGAGCGGCGGCAAAGGGCTCCATGCCGGACTCGAGGTGACGGGTGATGTTCTCCATGACCACGATAGCGTCGTCTACGACGAAACCTGTGGCGATGGTGAGGGCCATCAGCGAGAGGTTGTCGAGCGAGTAGCCGAACAGGTACATGATGGCGCAGGTGCCGATGAGAGAAACTGGCACGGCCACGCTTGGGATGAGCGTGGCACGCGGACTGCGCAGAAAGACGAAGACCACAAGAACCACCAGTATGATGGAACCAATCAAGGTGGTCTCAACATTGGAGACTGAGGCGCGGATGGTGGTGGTGCGGTCGAGCACGATGGTGGTGTTGATGCCTTTAGGCAGAACTGCCTCAAGGAATGGAAGCTGCGCGCGAACCCGGTTAACGGTCTGGATGATGTTTGCGCCCGGCTGGCGGAAGATGATGACGAAGACGGCGCGCTTGCCGTCCATGTAGCCGGCGGTGCGGATGTTCTGGGTGGAGTCAACCACATCGGCCACGTCTTCGAGGCGCACAGCAGCACCGTTGTGGTAGCCGATGATGAGCGGGCGGTAGTCGACTGCCTGTGAGATCTGGTCGTTGGTGATGATGTCTTCAGTGATTCCATTGTCTGAAAGCTGGCCGCGCGGCTCATGCGAGTTCTGCAGGCTGAGCACGGACCGGACGTTCGCCAGCGTCAGGCCGAAGCTTTCGAGCTTGGTGGGATTGACTTCAACACGAACCGAGGGCGTGGCGCCACCGCCAACGTTCACCTGGCCCACGCCGTCGATTTGCGAGAGCTTCTGCTCAAGTACTGTTGAGGCAAGGTCATAGATCTTGGTGACGTCGTATTTGTCCGAAGTGAGGCCGAGAATCATGATTGGCGAGTCGGCCGGATTGACCTTGCGATAGGAGGGGTTTGAGGGCAGGTTGGCGGGCAGGTAGGTGCGTGCGGCGTTGATGGCCGCCTGCACGTCGCGCGCTGCGCCGTCGATGTTGCGGCTGAGGTCGAACTGCAGCGTGATGCGCGAGCTGCTCAGCGTGCTCGACGAGGTCATCTCCGTAATGCCGGCGATGTGGCTGAACTGGCGCTCGAGAGGCGTAGCCACTGAGGCCGCCATGATCTGCGCGCTGGCGCCAGGAAGGCTGGCCTGCACGCTGATGGTGGGAAAGTCCACCTGCGGCAGCGGCGCCACGGGCAGCACGGTGAAGGCGATGGCTCCCGCGATGGCTACCGCGACGGTGAGCAATGTGGTGCCCACCGGCCGCTTGATGAATGGAGACGAGAGGCTCATGCAGGCTCCGGACCGGGCTCCTGCGGCTTTCTCATCGGTGCCTGCGAAAGACGGCGTCCGGTGATGCGCTGTCCGAGCCGGTCAAAGAAGATGTAGATGACCGGCGTGGTGTAGAGGGTGAGGATCTGGCTGAGCAGCAGGCCGCCCACCATGGCGATGCCAAGCGGCCGGCGCAGCTCAGAGCCGAGGCCTGTGCCCGCGGCCAGAGGAATGCCGCCCAGCAGCGCGGCCATGGTGGTCATCATGATGGGGCGGAAGCGCAACAGGCTGGCTTCGTAGATGGCCTCGGTTGCGTCTTTGCCGTGCTCGCGCTCGGCTTCAAGCGCGAAGTCGACGATCATGATGCCGTTCTTTTTCACAATACCGATGAGTAGGATGATGCCGATGATGGCGACAACGCTCAGGTCCTGGCGGAACATCATGAGGGCCAGCAGCGCCCCGACACCGGCTGAGGGAAGTGTGGAAAGAATGGTGATTGGATGGATGAAGCTCTCGTAGAGAACCCCCAGCACGATGTAGACAGTGACCAGCGCAGCAAGGATAAGCAGTGCTTCATTGGAGAGCGAGTTACGGAACGATGCGGCCGTTCCCTCGAAGTCAGACTGCAAGCTGGCAGGAAAGTGGAGATCGCTGGCGACCTTGTCGATGTCTTCGATGGCCGTGCCCAGCGATGCATGCGGGGCGAGGTTGAAAGAGACGGTGACTGAAGGGAATTGTCCCTGGTGGTTGATGGACAGTGCCTCAGTGGTTTGCGACATGTGAGTAAACGCGCCGAGCGGAATGGCCTTGTTTCCTGCTGAAGACACACTGGTGTTGGGTGTGTTGCCTGCCGTAGAGCCGGCGAGCACCCGGGCCGGCGCAGACATGACCTGAGACGATGGCGTGTATTTGGTGGAGGTGGTGAGCGCGTTGGAGCCGGCGGAAGCTGAGGCAGAACTGGAGAAACTGGTGACTGCGCCTGCCCCTGTTGCATTCGCCGAGGCGTTGGACTGGATGAAGAGGCTGTTTAAATTGGCCGGATTCTGTCTCCACTCAGGCGCAGTCTCAAGCACCACGTGGTATTGGTTCAACTGCGTGTAAAGCGTGTTGATCTGGCGCTGTCCGTAGGCGTCGTAGAGCGTGTTGTCGATGGTAGTGGGCGCGACACCGAGGCGTGAAGCAGTTACGCGGTCGATTTCTAGCTGAACGGCGTGTGCGCCTGTCTGCTGATCGGTGGCGACGTCCTCAAGCTCCGGCAGTTTCTTGAGCTCGGTGACGAATTTGTTGGTCCACTGATTGAGCTCGTCAGTATCGGGGTCGACCAGAGCGTACTGATACTGCGTCCTGCTTACGCGGTCATCCACGGTGATGTCCTGCACGGGCTGCATGTAGAGATGCATGCCCTGCACCTGCTTGAGGCTGTCCTGCAAACGGCGGATTACATCTGCCGCGCTGATGTGGCGTTCTTCGAGGGGCTTGAGGTTGATCGAGACGCGTCCGCTGTTGAGCGTGGTGTTGATGCCATCGGCTCCGATAAAGGAGGAGAGGCTTTCAACTGCCGGGTCCTGCAGGATGATATTCGCCAGTTCCCTCTGCTTTTCAGCCATGGCGGCGTAAGAGATGGACTGGTTGGCCTGAGAGATACCCTGGATTACGCCCGTATCCTGCACGGGGAAAAAACCCTTGGGAATAACGATGTAGAGCACGATAGTGAGGACAAGCGTTCCGAGGGCGACAAGCAACGTGAAAGTCTGGTAGCGCAGAACGACTTTGAGCGTGCGGCCATAGAAGGCGATCATGCGCTCGAAGACGTGCTCCGACCAGCGATAGAAACGGGTTTGCTGTTCTTCGGGGTCGTGGTGCAGGATGCGCGAGCACATCATGGGGGTGAGCGTGAGCGAGACCACGGCAGAAATGACGATAGTGACAGCAAGTGTAACGGCGAACTCACGGAAGAGACGGCCCACGACATCGCCCATGAACAAAAGCGGAATGAGCACGGCGATGAGTGAGACGGTCAGCGAAACAATGGTGAAGCCGATCTGCTCTGCGCCAGTGAGTGCGGCTTCGAGCGGCGGCATGCCCTCTTCGAGAAAGCGGCTGATGTTCTCGATCATGACGATGGCGTCGTCCACTACGAAACCGGTGGAGATGGTGAGGGCCATCAGGGAGAGGTTGTCGAGCGAGTAGCCGAGCAGGTACATCACCGCAAATGTACCGATAAGCGAGAGCGGCACGGCGATCGAAGGGATGATGGTGGCGCGCAGACTACGCAGGAAGAGGAATATCACCATCACGACGAGCCCGATGGTGAGCATGAGTTCGAATTCCACGTCGTGGACCGAGGCCTGAATGCTGACCGTCATGTCTGTAAGCGGCGTGACATGGATGGACGCGGGAAGGTTGGCCTCAAGCTGCGGCAGTACCTTCTGAATGCTGTTGACAACTTTAATGGTGTTGGCGCCGGGCTGGCGCTGAATGTTGAGGATGACAGCCGGCGTGAGCGTGGCTGGAGTATTGGAGGCGGAGATGCCCATCCACGCAGCCTGCTTGGTGTTTTCAACGCCATTCACTACCTTTGCTATGTCCTTGACGAAGATCGGGGCGCCGTTCTGATAGGCGACCACAACGTTCTTGTACTGGTTAGCCTCGGTGATCTGGTCGTTGGCGTCGATCTGGAAGTCCTGGCGCGGGCCGTCGAAGTTGCCCTTGGCAGAGTTGACACTAGCCTGCGTGAGCGCCGAGCGCACGTCCTCCATGTTGAGGCCATAGGAGGAAAGCTGGGTGGGATTAACCTGAATGCGGACAGCGGGCTTCTGTCCGCCGCTGATACTCACCAGGCCCACACCGGCAAGCTGCGAGAGGCGCGGCGCAAGGCGCGTGTCCACGTCGTCTTCCACTGTGGAGAGGGGCATGGAGTCGGATGTGATGGCGAGCGTCATCACCGGCGCGTCGGCCGGGTTGGTCTTGTTGTAGACCGGCGGCACGGGCAGGTCTGCGGGCAGGAACGATCCGCCGGCGTTGATGGCCGACTGCACCTCTTCCTCTGCAACATCAAGGCCGAGCGCGAGATCGAACTGCAGCACGATGACCGAGACGCCACCGGCGCTTGTGGAGGTCATCTGACTGAGGCCCTGCATCTCGCCGAACTGGCGCTCGAGCGGCGCAGTGACGGTGGTGGCCATCACGTCAGGGCTTGCGCCGGGATAGAACGTGAGCACCTGGATGGTGGGGTAGTCCACCTGCGGCAGCGCAGAGACGGGCAACTGCGTGTAGGCAACGAGGCCCACCAGCAGAATGGCGGCCATGAGCAGCGACGTGGCCACCGGCCGCAGAATGAATGGGCGCGACGGGCTCATGGAGTGTCGTCCTCAGTCTCGCCGGAGGATGGCAGCGCAACCTTGGACTGGTATACCGGAGCTTTGTCGACAAGCTTCTGGAAGCTGCTGTCTGCCACGACAGTCCCGGGTGTGATGCCGGTGACGGCGGTTTTACCTTCGTCTGAAACGCCCGACTTGATCTTCGTCATTGCGGCCGAGGCGGTTTTTTCATCGGGATTCTTGATGACGTAGACAAAATCAGTGGATCCGTTGTGCTGGATGGCAGAAGAGGGAATGATCGTCTGGTTTTCCAGGGTGTTCACCAGAAGGCGTGTGTTGACGAACTGGTTGGGAAAGAGCATTCCCTTGGAGTTGTCGAACTGGGCGCGCAACTTGACGGTGCCGGTGGTGGTGTCAATCAGGTTGTCGATGGTGATGAGCCGGCCGGTATCGAGCAGCGTCTGCTGGTTGCGGTCGAAGGCCTGCACCTGCAGCGCCTTGCCGCTGTGCATCTGCTTAACGACCTGCGGCAGACTGTCTTCGGCAATAGTAAAGATCACCGTGATGGGAGCGGTTTGCGCGATTACGACCAGCGTGGTGGTGGAGTTAGCCGTCACCAGATTGCCGGGATCGACGAGACGGAGGCCAACACGTCCACTGATGGGCGAGGCGATGTGACAAAAACCAACCAGTACCTGGTCGTATTGCACGACGCCTTGATCGTTCTTCACAGTGCCCTGGTCCTGCAGCACCTGCTTTTCCTGGTCTTCAAGCGTCTGGCGCGGAATGGCGTTCTTAGCCCACGCGTCCTGATAGCGCTTCAGGTCCATCTGTGCTTCGGCCAGCAGGTTCTGGTCACGCTCAAGCGTGCCCTCAGCCTGCGCGAGCTGTGCTTTGTATGTACGGTCGTCGATGTCGATGAGCGGATCGCCCTTTTTGACGAACTGGCCTTCGCGATAGTGCACGGCGGTGATGACGCCGGTGACCTGCGCGGTAATAGAGTCCTGGTAGACAGGCGTTACGGTACCGATAGCGTCAAGATAGACACCGACGTCGCCTTTGGTGGCTTTGACATAGGTAACCGGGATCGGACCGGCCATACCGAAGCGTCCGCGCCCGCCGCCACGCGTCACGGCCTGCTGGCTCTGGTTGTGCTCACGGATCACCCAGTAAAACAGGAGACCGAAGAGCAGGAGGATGATTGCCCAGATCCACCAGTGGCGGCGTTTTTTGTGGGACTCGGGATGGTTATGCCCGGAGTGCGAAACAGACGAACTCAGATCCATATTCTTCTCTTGTGAGTCCGGTTGCGGACCCGCGATGGGTTAGAAATGTCGTTGCATACGCGAAAATCACGAACGGCGGAAGCGATCAGACGGCTCGATCACGACCGCGCGGCCGGCAACAGCAGTGAAGAGCCGTATATCGCAGTGTCCGGCGCTAAGGGGCACCGCAGCGCCAGCAAAAAATTGCATCGCATTTGGAGTTGAACAACCGCAGACACTCACGCACTCAAATGGACGCAGCAGTAACGTAAATAGTTGCAAAACCGAACCCTGCGGAAGCAGCCACGCGACACAGGGAATGAATGACTGCGGCACAAGGCCGCAATGGCTTGTGCCATTACCTGCAAGTGTATCACCCGGAAATACTTGCAGACCGCTTTCGATTTGCAGACATGCGTTCGAGCGGCGGGAACTTTGCTGCACGCATGCGCAGTTTGTCGCGCTGTATTTCAATAGCGGCGCCACGATGCGCGCATACCATTATTTGCAACAGTTGCAGGCGTAAGAAATGCGAAGAGCCAGAGCCGGATTGCTGGTGTAGATGATAACACTCTACGAATGAAACCTCTGCCGGAGATGCGCGGTGAAAAAAACCAGGACACCGACGCCGACAAGTACTACAGTTGCGCCTACGATCTTGAAAGCTGCGAGCACCGGATTCGGATCGTCTTCAGCGGGGATGGTCGAGAGCACGATCGTTACGACAGTGCTTGCGAGGCCCAGCGCGCCGAGCAGAATGGCTACCGGCCGTCCGCCGGGTACACGGCGCACAGTCGGATCTGCGGGAACGCTCTGCACGCGAATCAATGCGCCGAAGATGAAGAGGAAGGGGAGGAATTCGGTAAGCACAGACATGCCAACGAGCACATCGTACGCGCCGCGCACGCTTGTGCCTGCCTGACCCAGCACGGCCACGCACATGCCTGCAAGGCCGTAGACGATAATGGCGATCCATGGCGTCTTGAAGCGAGGATGAATCGTGCCGAAGACCCGCGGCAGATAGTGGTCAATGCCGGCGACAAAGGGCAATCGGGATGTGGACGAGAGCATGGTTGCAGCGCCGCCCACGCCGTTCAACCCGACCAGCAGTGCCAGCGGCACAAGCAGCCATCCAATGCCCAGATGTGCGCTGAGCGCCCGCAGGCCGTTCACAAATCCGTCTGGCCCGCTCACCGCTGCGCCGGGCAGGGTGATGAGCAGTACCGTGGTTCCGGCAATGTAGCCGATGGCCATGATGCTGCCGCCGGCAAGAATGGCGAGCGGAATAGTGCGGCGCGGGTTGCGAATCTCATCGCCCATGGCAGAGCCCGACTCCATGCCCGCGAAGGCGAAGAAAACCGTAGACCAGAAGATGGCGTTGCGCAGCGACCAGTGCGGCGCAAGGCTGGATGCAGCGATGTGGATTACGGATCCGAATCGCGAGTAGGAGAATGCTCCGAGCAAGATCACAACTGACAAGGGCAACAGACTGCCAAGCGAGCTGATGTTGTTGAGCCATTTGCCCGCGTTTGTGCCAAGGATGTTGAGCACCGTGATGACGATCAGCCACGCGATGGAGAAGGCAATGTAGTAGCCGGGGCTGGCCGCAAACCTCTCGCCACGCGCGCCAAAGGCGAAAAGCACCGATGCCGCGCCGAAGTAAAGCACGCTGGAAAAGTAAGGCAGGTTGCTCATCCAGTAGGTCCACGCAACGATGAAGCCGGAGAAGTTGCCGAAGGCCTCACGTGTCCAGATGTAGATGCCACCTTCCTGCGGGTAGCGCGAAGAGAGCTCCATTACCGAGCCTGCGAGCGGAAGAAAAAAGCCGATGAGCGCGGCGATCCAGATGATGAGGATGCTCGGGCCGGCGGCAGCGGCGGTTGCCGTCCAGCGGATGCTGAGGCTGCTCACGACGTAGAACAGCGCCAGATCGCGGAGGCCGATGGTCCGCTTGAGCTCTGAGGATGAGGACATGTATGGCGGAGGATAGCAGAAGTGCGCGTGTAAAGCGGAGGGAATTTGTAATACTGCGCAGCTCAGCGGTTGCGAAGCGGCGTGATGCGGCGCAGGCGCTTCGCAGGAGTAATGGAGCGTGAGTCATGCTGTTCGGTGGTTGGTTGGACAGTTTCGTCGATCAGTTCCTGTTCTTCGAGGCCGAGGATCTCCTGCAGGTATTCCCGCATGGCCATCAGGACAAACGCGGATTCCGCAAAGACGAACATGCCGAGATAGAGTGCTGTCAACTGCTCCGCGAGCGGAATCTCGCGGTAATCGATTTGAGCGAGCAGCGTTTGCGTGGGCGCAAGCACCCCATGCGCGGCGATGAGCGAGAGCGATGCATCAAGCTGTATGTGATAGCCGATGACGCATGCGATGGATGCGCAGATGCAGAGGAATGGGAGCACAGTGATCCACCAGCGTGCGGAAACCTTCTCTGGCGTGCGATGAAACATGGCTCGGGCAAGGATGTGACGAATGTAGAAGATGAATGCAAAGACGAGAAAGCAGATAAGCGATGCATAGGTATTGAGAAATTTGGACTGCGAGGCATAAGTTGGGATGAGGTGAAGCTTGGCCACGGGAATAGGGAGCGCGGCGGTGACAAGGGACGCGGTCCCCATGTATCCAGTAAAGAACTTGCCGAACTTTTTAATGCGCTGTGTGGAACTGCGCGGGCGTACTGACCGGCTCATGGAACCTGCACCTCGCACTCCTGGTGAGCCCCGTCCACCTGGCACATCTTTACTTCTGACTGTGCGATGGCCGCGGTTGCGGGGTCTCGCTTTTCTGCGCGGATCCGGTAAAGGCCCGGCGGCAGATCATTGAAAGCCGGAGTGCTCGTTTTCGGGAATGCCATCTCCTGAGTTTCGAGATTGCTCACCGTGAGCCACTTGAAGTAGACCGTCCATCCGCGGTCGGCAGCCTGGCCGCGCATGGTTTTTACCCTGAATGTAATGGTGCGGCCCATGCCGTGCAGGATGCAGTCCTGCGCCTTGAGCGCGAGGTCGTTGATGACGCCGGTGAGCGCGGCCTGCGCGGCAGGCGAGTCATTGAGATGGAGCGCCGCCGCTTTGCACACCTTGGCGTCGTTGGCGAGGCTCTTGAGATAGATATCGGGCGGGGCCGTGTCTGGCCACTTCCAGCCGTTGCTGCCCGAACGCTCCGCGGCGGCTAGTTGCAGCGATGTATGTGCGCGTGCACTGATGTTGGGATTGTTGGGGTCCCAGCCGATCAGCAGGCCTTCGATGAGCGATTCCTCAATCTGGGTGAAGCGTTGTTTTGCATCACTGGCGGGCAGGGTGGCACGGCAGTTGTCAATGTCGATGAGCGCGGCCCATGCTGGCGAGAGGGTAATGGGGACATCGAGCGAGCCGAGAATGCGCGTGGTGCTGTCATCAGAACACCAGAGACACGGACACGCTGCGAGCAGCATGGCTGCGAGAATGGAGCGCATGATTGTCTGCCGCTGCCCGTGGTCGCGCATGGATTGGGCCTCGATCCGGCGAAAATGTTGAACACAGTATGCGCCCTGCTATTCGCGAGTGACAACAGAATTTCAAAGACACGTTCTGATTTTGTTCACGGCTATTGTGTGGTGCGCAGCCGATTGATTACGCGGATCGGCGGTCCAGTCCGATATCTCTGAGCAGTGCCATGGCTGCGTTGCGGCCGTTGATGCCTATTACGCTGCCGCCGGGATGCGTACATGCTCCGCAGAGATAGAGGCCGCGCATGGGCGTACGCGTAGAGAGACGATTTGCACCCATGTGGGGCGGGAGAGATTCGCCCTGAAAGATGTGTCCGCCGGTCAGGCCGACTTTGTGCTCAATGTCCGGCGGGCCGAGGACCTGCGCGTCGATTACTGCGGAATCGATGTTGGCGCAGAAGCGGGCGAGCGAACTGAGCGCGAGACGGCGCACTTCATCACGACGTTCGTCCCATGTGCCGTGCGCGAATTTATACGGAACATATTGCGCGAAGACGCTCATGGTATGGGTGCCTGTGGGAGCCACGGAATGGTCGTGCACGCTCTGGAAGTAGAGTTCGCACCAGAGGTGTGCTGGTAGCTCGCCGCGGCGGGATGCTGCGAATCCGGTTTTCCATTCGTCTTTGGTGAGAGGTGTGTTGATCTGACCGTAGTGGTGCGGCTGGTTGACGCCAGGACGAGCTGTGAAGTTGGGCAACTCGCGCAGATGCATGTTGAGCTTCACGGTGCAGCCTTCAATGGGCACGCGCTCCACCTGCGCGCGCCATGTTGCATCGGCCGATGCTCCCAGCAGGCGCAGAGTCTGCCGTGGGTCGGCGTTCGAGACGATAGTGCGCGCTGCAATGCGCTCGCCGCCATCGAGAATGACGCCTT
The DNA here is from genome assembly GCA_035546015.1 of Occallatibacter sp. GTDB lineage: Bacteria > Acidobacteriota > Terriglobia > Terriglobales > Acidobacteriaceae > Telmatobacter. Next base: position 10,483 of record DASZXD010000195.1, on the reverse strand, counting down.
CGCCGGGAAGAATCTGCGCAACGGGAACACTGGTGGCGACGATGGCGCCGGCTTCGCGTGCCGCATCGCAGAAGTAGAACGAGACCATGCCCATGCCGCCGCGCACGTAGCCCCACATGCCGGGCATTCCGCCAAGGCGGCCTGAGGCGTGATGAAAGCGGATGGATGCAGTGCCTGCATCAAACGGGCTTGCGTTAGTGCCGATCACGCCCTGGCCCAGATAGGCAATCTGCAGGCGTTCGTCGATGAGGTAGCGTTCGACGAACTCGGCCATAGACCAATCGAAGAGCAGTGCGCGAGCTTCGTCGTCTGTGCCAAGGCGATCTTCGATCTGCTCGCGCGATGGCGGCTCGCCGATCCAGATGTCGTTTTCGCCAGCGGGACGCAGGGCATCGCGCAGTCGGCGCAACACGTCATTCATCGCATGCCATCCCGCAACGTCATGCGGGGCGATGCGTCGTACTTCGCCTTCACAGCGTGTGTCATCGTCCCACAACTGAATGCTCGATCCGTCGAGAAAAGGAACGAACATGCCGTTGACTGCTGGTGTCCACACGAAGCCGCGGCTCGGTAAGTCGAGTTCTTCGACGACGAGCGGATGCAGCAGACCAGCGAGATAAGCGCACGGCGACATGCGCACGCCGGGAAACGGTTCTTCAATGGTGCATGCGCCACCAACACGTTGGCGGCTTTCGAGCACAAGGACACGCTGGCCGGCGCGGGCGAGATAGGTTGCACAGGCGAGGCCGTTGTGTCCTGCGCCAACGACGATTACATCCCAGGTTCTTGCGGCAAGCTCGCGGATGGGGGCAGGAAGGCCAACCTCGCCGAGCACCGATGCCGTTGCCGAGTCCATGTTTCCTATTGCACATGCACTGTGGTGCTGAGCGCAATATCTGATGAGGAATCTCCGATCAGGACTTTTACTGGCTCGGTTTCGACGCGGAAATCGTGTAGTTTTTCATCCCACCATGCAAGCGTTGCAGCCCGCAGCGGAATCTCTACAGTTTCGGTTTCGCCGGGTGCGACTTCGACGCGCTTGAATCCCTTCAGTGCCTCACGTGGCTGCTGCACTTTTGTACCGAGGTGCTGCACGTACATCTGCACCACAGCGTCGCCCGCGCGGCTGCTGGTGTTGGTTACATCGACGCTCACCGTGATGGTGCCATCTTTTGCCAGATTGGATGAACTGGTGCGCAAGTTCGAGAATTTGAAGGTTGTGTAGCTCAGCCCAAAACCAAAGGGATAAAGCGGCTCGCCCTTGAAGTACATATAGGTGCGCCCGTCGCGGATGTTGTAGTCCATCATGGGCGGAAGTTGATCGATGGATTTAGGCCAGGTGACCACAAGATGGCCGCCGGGATTGTAGCCGCCGAAAAGAACCTCAGCGAGCGCAGTGCCCTCGTCCTGCGAAGATTGGGCCATGTGCAGGATTGCCGGCACATGCGCCTGCGACCAGTTGATGGCAAAGGGAAAACTCGAAACCAGAATCACGACAGTCCTGGGATTCACAGCGAAGACCTGCTTGACGAGCTGCTCCTGCGCCAGATTGAGGCTTTCGCGGTCGCGGCCCTCACGGCCGTCACTGGGGACGGTGCAGGCCAGCGTTCCGCCTCCATCCACGGTGTTGTACCAGTCGTGCGCCATGTCTGGGCCGCAGGTGGGATCGTTGCCGATCACGACCACGGCAACATCGGATGCTTTGGCTGCTTTGATGGCGGCATTACCCAACTCGTCGGCGGCATAGTTCACCTTTACATTCGGGCCCAACTCGTCTTTGATGCCTTGCAGCGGCGTAACTGTGTAGGGTGGCGTTCCGCCGTACCAGTCCCAGTGCACCGAGTCAGCAAGCGGACCAATGACCGCGATAGATTTGATGGCATCTTTTTTGAGCGGCAGAAAGGAGTTTTCGTTTTTCAAAAGCACGACAGACTCAAGCGCCATCTTTTTTGAAACCGAGCGGTCGCGGTCGGTATTCCATGGCTCTGGTTCGTCTTTGATTTTTGAATAAGGCACCATCTCGGGCGGATCGAGCAGACCGAGCCGGATTGTGATGCGGAACTTGGGGCGGAGAAGGGAATCGATCTCGGCTTCGGTAATTTCGCCGTCTTTCAGCGCCTCTTTGGTCTCGTCCTGATAGCGGTCGAGGAACTGATTGATACCCGCTTTCAGGCAGGCAACTACGGCCTCTTTCTGATTGTGGTAAAGATGGCGCGGGTCGACGAGCAGATGCACAGCTCCACCGTCGCTCGAGATGACATCGACGCCCCACTTGTCGCGCACAATGCTTTTGAGGATCGGATTTACGGCCATCGCAGTGCCGTTCCATGCGTTGTAAGAGGCCATGACTGCGCGGGCGCCGCCTTCCTGAAATCCCATGCGGAAGGGCACGGAGTAATACTCCCAGAAGAGGCGCTGGTCAAAGTCGGAGGATGAACTGGTGCGGTGGTCTTCATTGCTGTTGGCGAGGAAGTGCTTGAGCAGCGCAGCAGCCTGCCAGTACTTGGGATCGTCACCCTGCAAGCCCTTGATGAACGCAACGGCCATGGTGCCGTTGAAGAAAGGATCTTCGCCATAGACCTCTTCGCTGCGTCCCCAGCGCGGATCACGGGCAAGATCGGACTGCGGCCCCCAGAGCATGAGAATCTGGCGGTCGTACTTGGCCGTCTGGGTAATGAATCGCGCTTCGTTGCCTTCGACATCGGCGGCCTGCCGCACCAGGTCGGGGTTCCACGACTCGCCCATGCCGGGCGGCTGCGGAAATTGCGTGGTGGTGACTGGCATGCGATTGCCGCGTTGCTCACGCTGCACTACGCCGTGAATACCTTCCGAGGCTCCGTAACTCGGGACGCCAAGGCGCGGCACGCCTGTGTTGGTACCAAGACAGGCAATCTTCTCATCCGTTGTCATGAGCGAGAGCAGACTGTCGATGCGCTTTTCCATCGGCAGCGACGGATCATTGAAGGGATACTTCGGCTGTTGTGCTCCAGCGGAAACTAAACCGACAGCAGACAGACAGAGCAGAGTGGCCAGCATTTTTTCGGTCATGTTACAGTTACCGTCACCAAATCGATTTATGAACGCAGACAGGCTATCACGTCCTGTACGCGAGTGGCGGTGACGAAATCCACGCTGCCAGTGAAGAATTTAAAGGAGACCGTTTAATGCGAGATAGGCGCTGAGCCGGGCTTCGCGTCGCCGTACTCCACCGGTCCGGCAGATGGCTCGATGCCGGCATTCTTCATGACATCAACGGCTTCGGCAGGCCAGTTGTTGTCTTGGATGAGGTGATCGTCGAGGATGAGGTCATTCTCGTAATTGGTCCACATGCCGCCGATTTTTGTGCCGTTGTGCCAGTTGTCTGATGCTGTGTTGTCCACGGTGATGCGCAATGGAAAGGCGCGGTGCGCGGTGTTGACGTTGAGCCACTCGCCGCCAGGATCGTCAACCACGTTTTTGCGGACGGTGATGTAGCGCGAGCCCTCATCGAGATAGAGCGCGATGCGCTGGTTGTTATCGAAGATGTAGTTTTCGGTAATCATCGTACCGGGGCTGGCGGAGAGGTTATAGATTGCGCCGCCATCGTGAAAGAGCTTCTTGGCGCCGTGGATGCGATTCCATGCGACGACAACGTCGCGGTGCGTGGTGGGCGTCTGATAGACAGGATTGTCTTTAAAGTCGTAACCATGCTGGAAGACGCGGTAGTTGGCGTTGCCCCCGGCGTCCTCATATCCCCATCCGTAGCCGATGTCGATAGCGTCATAGGGAATGTCGGAGATGTCGTTGTGCAGGATGAGCGCTCCGGTCACGTAGGTGGAGAGGATGGCGCTGTTGTCCAGATAGTCCTTGCTGACGGACTGAATGCGATTGTTTTCAATGAGAAGCTGCCGGTTGAGCATGCGCGGATCTGGGGGGTGATGCGCATCGCGGCGGACCCCGCCGGCGAGGATTGCGCCGCCAGCCAGATCGGTGAAGACGCAGCGGGTGACGTGGATGTCGCTGGTGCCAAGGCCTGCGCCGGTGATGTTGGCGCCGGGGTCATTGCCGATGCCAAGCGCGTACTGGCCGAGATGCGCGAAGACATCCAGATCAAAGGTAATCATGCTGGCCGCGGCCACCTGGATCGATGCGGGGGCCTGGCTCCAGAGATTGCGCATGGACTCGAAGGCGGGGCAGCCCTGCGCACAAGAGGTGAGCGCATCTGTGGGATAGAGCGGCGCGCGACCGGCGAGGTAAGAGCCGCTCTGCTGGCTTGCGTAGCCCTCATTTGTCGACGGACCGAGCCAGGTGGTGTGCGAGAAACGGATGCCGCGGAAGGTAACATCGCGGACCGGCGCGTCGAGGCTGTTGCCGATGGCGAGCAGCACCGTGAGATGCGGGAGTTCCACGTCGATCTGATCGATCGATGTACCGGCGGGCGGACGCAGATAGAGCTTGCCCTGTCTGGGATCGAGATACCACTGGCCCGGCTGCGTGAGGAAGGCGAGCGAGTTTGCAAGAAAGAGCTGCGCGTATTGCGGGCCGAAGGGTTTGGTGATGGTGTCATAGCCCCAGATGTTGTTGTTCCACGCAGGCTGCTGCATGACGAGCGTGCGGTCCTGGATTTTTTCGACGGGCGAGACACGCTTGGTGAAGAAACCCGTTGCATCGACCTCTATGCGGTCCTGGTCTGGAAGCCTGGACAGGTAGTCGTAGCGCGGATCGTTGAGCACGATGCCCTGTGCGGTAAACGACACATCGCTGCGCTTTATCTCGATGGAGGCGCGTGGAACGAGCTTATCGTCGACCCAGAGCTGGCGTGCGTCGAGGCCGGTGGGTGTGTCAGCCACGTAGATGCCGCGATCTTTGTCGTAGAGCTTCCAGCCAGTGACGAGGATTGCACCGGTGATCACAGGATGCGCGCCTTCGGCCGCCGTCCAGGTGACGTGATGGTAGTTCTGGCCGCCGTCCTGCGCGGTGAAGATGAGCGGCCTGGTCAGTCGATAGATGCCGTCTGCGAGTTCAACGGTGACATTGTGATCGGTGTTGGCCTGGCGTACGGCCTGCTGTGCGCGCTCGAGCGAGTGGAATGGGCGTTCGCGGGTGCCGGGGCCGTCGTCATTGCCCGTGGGCGAGACGGCGATGACGATGGCGTCAGATGTTTTTTTCTGAGCGGCTATGGGAAGTGCCTGTGCTGCTGCGAACAGTACGATCGCGGCCAGCATGAGAGTTGGCGTACTGCGTTTTTCTATCAAAGCGGGAGCAGTGGTTTTCAAGATGAGCAGATTCCTTTGCCGCACGGCCGGCAACGATTTCGATACTAAAGGCTGGTGTCTTTGCCGCGTCAACAACGCCGGAGCTGTGCGCCGGCCGTATAGTGCGAGTTATTCCAAATAGAGGAATGCAGCGGCATACTTGCGGGTGCTATGCTGCGTGGCAGTAATTATGCCCGGCGAAGTTTTTGGCCGTTGTCAAAATGGCTTCAAGTATCTGCGAATACGCAAGTTCGAGGCTTCCATCGTGGCTGGAAAGTGCTATTGTTTTGTCAACAGCGGTCTGGCTAAGATTGAGGTAGTTAAAACCCCCTGTCTGCGTGTGCCAGCTCAACCTCCGCAAGATCGGCGCTGAATGAAACTTGTGGGGGTGGGCGCATTGAAACGGTTTTTGCAGAGATTCCCCCAATGACGGAATGGAAAGCACCGCCCGATTCGAGCGATACGCCTGCAGATGTAGCTAGCCTGTATTCATGGGCAAATCTGCACGGGGCCCGGTATCGCGACTTTTCGGCGTCGCGTGCACAGGCTCGCGAGCAGGCCCGCCTGCGTGCGCAGCAGGCGCTTGATGAAGAACGTGCTCTGGCAGAGCAGGAAGCGCAGCATGTTGCTGAAACGTCACGCGTGACGGGAGAGCAGCCAGAAGCCACACCAGTTGCTATGCCGGTGCTGCCAGTGGTTCAGCCGCCCGTTGCGCAGATGGAAGAACGAGAGGCTGCGCCATCGCCGGTCACGGTGGCCGTGCCTGACATTCCGCAGGTTGTGCCGCAGTCACCCTCATCCTCAGTTACGCCTTCTTTTGTTCCACCTGCTCCTGCTGTTCATGAGCCATTGCTCAGAGAGCCGGTCAACGCGCGCTGGTTTGCGCTGAAGGGCGTTTTTGAAGATTCGGGCGCCGCGGCGGGGACGGCAGCGGCGGCGTTGCCCGGGCACGCGCCGGTTATCGCTGTCTTTTCGCTGGCAGGTGGTGTAGGCAAGACCAGCATGGTTGCTACGCTGGGCCGAGCACTGGCAGCGCGTGGCGAGCGGGTGCTGCTGGTAGATACGGCTTCCTATGGGCTGTTGCCCTTTTACTTTGGCGCGCGCGACCAGCGGCCGGGCGTGTTGCGCACATTCACGCCGCCTGCATCGAGTAGCGATGCGCAGATTCAGATGGTCACATTCGACTCGGAGAGTCTTGGCCCGGAGAATACGACACAGGAGATGCTGGCCAGCGAGATTGGCCGCTATGCGCAGAGCGTTGACCGCGTGATTGTTGACCTTGCTACGGCGTCGACGTCTGTGTCGCGGCGCGTGATGCGGCTCGCGCCAGCGGTACTGGTGCCTGTGGTTCCCGATCTGAACTCCGTCATCAGCGTGGCCTCAATTGACTCCTTCTTTTTTGACAGCGGCGGCGCAGGCGCACTGCCTTACTACGTGCTGAATCAGTTTGACGCCACACTGCCGCTGCACGCGGACGTGCGCGAAGTGCTGCGGCAGCAACTCGGTGGGCGGTTGCTGCCCTTTACGCTGCGGCGGACGCCGGCCATGAGCGAGGCGCTGGCTGAGGGCATGACGGTGATGGACTATGCCGCCGGCTCGGCAATCGCCGGTGATTATGGCGCGCTGGTCGAGTGGGTGAGGAGTCTCTCTGCGCCTGCCGGTTCGAGCCTTCGCGGTGTGCGCTGGAGCGAACGATGAGCCTGTTCGGACTGTGGCAGCAGATCGGGGCAGGGGGGAACTTTTTCACCAGGACTTTGCGCCTGCTTTTCCTTGTTGCCGCAGGCCTGGTTGTCTATTTTCTTGCTTCGCTTCCGCTTACCTGGCCGCAGCAGGCGGTGCTTGGCGTGCTCACGCTGCTGATGGCGATGGCCGTGGCGCGCAGTTCGAGCTCATATCTGGCCACGCTCACGCTCATGGCCATGTCGATGTTCTGCACCTTTCGCTATGGCTACTGGCGCATTGTGCAGACGGTGCGGTTTTTTCAGGACCCCATTAATCACTGGACCGGCCTCGACGCATTTTTTATCGTCAGCCTGATACTGGCTGAAGCCTACGCCTTTGCAATTCTCTTTCTGGGCTACTTTCAGACGATCTGGCCGCTCAGGCGCGCGCCTGTGCCGCTGCCGGACGATCCTGAGGAGTGGCCGGACGTGGATGTGCTGATTCCCACCTATAACGAGCCGCTGGACGTGGTACGTTATACGGCGTTTGGCGCGCTCAATATCGACTGGCCCGCCGATAAACTGCATGTCTACATCCTGGACGACGGGCGGCGCAAGGAGTTTGAGCGATTCGCACGCGAGGCTGGTGTGGGATACAAGATCCGCCCGGACAACTTTCACGCCAAGGCAGGCAATATCAACACCGCGCTCAAGAGCATGAACTCGCCCTATGTGGCGATTTTTGACTGCGACCACGTGCCGACGCGCAGCTTTCTGCAGATGACGGTGGGATGGTTTTTGCGCGACCAGAAGCTTGCCATGCTGCAGACGCCGCACCATTTCTATTCTCCCGATCCTTTCGAGCGCAACCTGGGGCAGTTCCGCATTATTCCCAACGAGGGGGAACTGTTCTACGGGATCGTGCAGGATGGCAACGACTTCTGGAATGCGTCGTTCTTTTGCGGATCGTGCGCAGTGCTGCGGCGCACGGCTCTGGACGAGATTGGCGGCATCGCCGTGGAGACTGTGACCGAAGACGCGCACACCTCGCTGCGGATGCAGATGAATGGCTGGAATACGGCGTACATCAACATTCCGCAGGCTGCTGGGCTGGCTACGGAGCGGCTCTCGGCGCATGTGGGGCAGCGCATCCGCTGGGCGCGCGGCATGATCCAGATTCTGCGTACGGACAATCCGCTCTTCGCGCGCGGGCTTAAGTTTCCGCAGCGGCTTTGTTACTTCAACGCGATGTGCCATTTTCTGTACGCGGTTCCGCGGCTGGTTTTTCTCACCGCGCCGTTGATCTATCTACTTTTGAATCACACCAATGTTCCCGGTTACTGGGCCGCGATTCTGGCCTACGCGCTGCCGCATCTCACGCTTTCCAACGTGACCAACTCGCGCATTCAGGGCGAGCATCGGCACTCATTTTGGAATGAGATTTACGAGACGGTGCTGTCGCCGTATATTCTGCTGCCGACCGTGATGGCGCTCATCAATCCCAAGCTGGGCAAGTTCAACGTGACAGCCAAGGGCGGCGTGGTGAAGCGCACGTTCTTTGACACACGCATCGCGCAGCCGTTCCTGGTGATGCTGCTGTTCAATATGGTCGGGATACTGATCGCCATTCCGCGGTTCTTTGTGTGGGATCGCGACCGCCCGGGCACTGTGCTGATGAACGTGCTGTGGTGCTTCTTCAACATTGTGATTCTGGGCGTATGCACGGCAGTTGCGCGCGAGATGCGGCAGTTGCGCACTACAGTGCGTATCGAGATGAAAGTGCCGCTCAAGATCAAGCTGCCGGACGGGCGAATAGCGACGGCCGAGACCGTCGATATGTCGTCGGGAGGATCGAGCATCCGGGTTATCGATCCACCGGGGCTGGCGATGGATACGGAGACGCGCGTGAACCTTGCGTTTCAGCAGGCCAACGTGCACATGGACCTGCCTGCCAGTGTGGTGAGCCTGGAAGGATCGGTTCTGCGCGTGGCGTTTAATAACCTGAGCATCGCAGAGCAGGAAGTGCTGACCATGGTGCTCTACTCGCGTGCGGATTCGTGGCTGGGCTGGGGTGAGTCGCGCGAGCCTGACGATCCGCTGATGAGTCTGGCGCGCATCTTTCGCATCTCGATGCACGGGCTCGCGACGACCTTCAAGAGCCTGATAACGCCACGGCCCAAAAGCGGGAAGAAAGCTGCGGCGCTTTCCGCGGCGCGGCCTGTGTTGATTTTTCTTCTGGCCTCAATTTTGGCAGCCGCTGCTCATGCCGGGCAGGGAGCCGCGCCGGCTGCTGCGATCCCCGACCCTCCGGCAGCACCGCCGCCGGCTGCGGGACAGTATCGCGATGTGTTCACGCTGGCCGATGCAGGCGCGCCGCAGCTTGAGATGCGCGGCATCGACAGCGTGCAGAATATCTACTTCACGCTGCCGCTCACGCACGTTGCGCGCACGGCAAAGATTCATCTCTATTACGCATTTTCGCCGAGCCTGCTGCCGCAGTTGAGCCATTTGAAGCTCATGCTGAATGGAACGCTGTTTGCCACGGTGCAGCCGACGCCGGGGGCGAACGGAGGATCGGACAGCCACGACGCGGAGGCCGAGTTTACGATTCCGGCGGAACTGCTCGTGCACAGCAACACGCTTTCGATCGAGTTTATCGGGCACTACACGCAGACCTGCGAGGATCCGGCGAATACCACGCTGTGGGCGCGCGTGCATCGCGACTCGTATATCGAGATCGACGGCGATCTGCTGCCGCTTGCCGACGATCTGAAGCAACTGCCCACGCCGTTTCTCGATCCGGCAGTAATTCAGCCGCTGAGCATTCCTATTGTTTTCTCCGCGCCGCCTTCATGGAAGGCGATTCAGGCGGCCGGCATCGTTGCCAGCTACTTCGGACTGATCTCCGAGGGGAGACCGGTGCGGTTTCCTGTGAAGATAGGCGCGATTCCGGCGGGGAATGCAATTCTCATCTCGGACGATGCTTCAAACCTGCCTGCCGGGCTGAACCTGCCGCCGGTAAACGGGGCTACAGTAGCGATGCGCGTCAATCCCAATGATCCCTATGGCAAGGTGCTGATCGTTGCGGGTGGCAACCCGGATCAAACCGTAGCAGCCGCGCAGACGATCGCGACGCAAAGCAGCGTTTTGAGCGGAGCGCAGTCGGAGATTCAGAGCCTGAATCTGCCGGCCAAACGGCAGCCGGACGATGCGCCGCGCTGGGCACGGACGGATCAGCGGATCGTGCTGGGCGACTACGCGCCGGCGGAGCAGCTGCAGGGCGACGGATCGGGGCCGCTCAACGTCTACTTCCGCATTCCGCCGGATCTTTACTACGCCGATGGGCCGAATGCGTTGCTGCGCGTGGGTTATCGCTACAACCCGGTGCCCATCGGGCCCATTTCGTCGATGCAGGTGCGCATCAACAACGCGTTTCTCGGGTCGGTGCCGCTGACTCCGGGCCAGCAGTCGTCGAGCCAGAAGCAGACTGACCTGCCGCTGCCGGTGGTGGACCTGCGGCCGTTCTCAAACTCGCTCTCATTCGATTTCACCTTTCAACTGCTCAAGAAGGGCGGGTGCAACGATACG
>DASZXD010000194.1:0-6511 GCA_035546015.1 Occallatibacter sp. | reverse complement strand
TTCCTGGTGCCCGCGCCGCGCTCAGATATAAGGTAGAGCCGCGCGAGCGTGGTGACGCACAGATCGGCTCGGTCTATGTGCGCTACCGGTCTGGCCTTGGGCTTATAGAATTCTGGGCCGTTGCGCCGCTCGAACAAACAGTGCGCGTGTATCCCACCCTGCGCCAGGGCGAGGAGCAGGAGATATTTCTTGCGCGCGCACGGCAGATAGATCTGCAGCTTCGACAGACGCGGCAGCGCGGCCTCGGCCGCGACTTCGAGAGCCTGCGCGACTATGTGGAAGGTGATGACCTGCGCGATGTCTGCTGGACAGCCACGGCGCGGCGCGGCCAGCTCATTACGCGCCGCTATCAGACTGAGCGCAGCCAGCCGGTGTGGATCGTGATGGATGCAGGCAGATTGCTGCAGGCGCGCATTCTGTCCAATGAGGATGCTGAGTCGCCGAAGACCCACTCAAAGCTCGATCACGCCTGCTCAACCGCGGTGGCGCTGGCGCAACTGGCCTTGTTTTCGGGCGACCGCGTCGGGCTGCTCGTCTATGGACAAAACGTGCAGCAGCGCGTTTTACCCAACCGTGGTGGTGCGCATCTGCGGCAGATTGTAGAAGCACTTGCGCAGGCCCGGGCAGAGTCAGGCGAAGCCGATCATCTGCGTGCCACTGCAGTGCTCAACCGCTTTCAGCCGCGCCGTGCGCTCGTTTTATGGATGACCGATCTGCCCGACACAGCCATGCGCCCCGAAGTGGTGGACGGTGCGATGCAACTGCTGCACCGCCACGTGCTGCTTTTCGTGGCCATGGCCCAGCCTGACGTGGAGGCCATTGCCAACACGCGGCCAAAAAACGTGGAGCAGATGTTCCGCATCTCAGCAGCGCAGGAGATGACCAGCCGTCGTGAACTTCTCCTTGCGCGGCTGCGCGAACAGGGCGCACTTACCCTCGACCTCAATCCCGGTGAACTCACATCTGCCGTGCTGAATCAATATCTCAAGGTAAAAGAGCGGGCAATGATCTGATCATGCGCGGCCATTGTTGATGTGGCATGCTACAGCGGGGGCTTCTTCTCCGGCAGCGGCCTGAAGAGCCAGAGCAGCAGCAGCGTAAACAGGATTCCGCCCACGGTGAACTTGAGCGGCACAGGCGCGGTCGAGGGCGAGAAGAAGCCTTCAAGCATGCCCGCTATCACCAGCAGCGGAATGATGCCTGCAATGAGCCGCGCCGCTTCCACACCAGACGTAGCAACCGCATCGCGCCAGCGATAGAGGCCGGGAAACAGCACTCCGTGAGCTAGCCGGAAGCCCGCCGCGCCAGAGAGGATGATTGAGGGCAACTCCAGCGAGCCGTGCGGAGCCACAAAGCTCCACAGCTCGACCGACATTCCATGCTGCTGGCAGGCCACACCCACCACGCCTAGCAGCATACCGTTCAGAAACATCGAATAGAGCGGGCCGATGCCAAAAATGACTCCGCCGGCAAACGCGACAAAGCAGACAGAGAGATTGTGGGTCATGATCCAGCTGCTGGCCATCGGAGCAATGGCAACCACCGACTTCGTCCACATCTCGTGGCGCTCGATGGTCGCGATCATCTGTGGCCCCAGCATGTGGCGCATAAACTGTGGCCGCGCCAGCGTGAGCACTGTGCCAAACAATCCCCCGGCCACCGTGACAGCCAGCGCCAGCACCACATAACGCATATTGCGCTGAAAGACAGCCGGGTATTCGTCGCGCATGTAACGAAAGAGATGTAGAAAACTGGTTCTGCGTGTGGAATAGATGATATGGTGGGCGCGAGCCAGTAAATGGTTGACGTGCTCGGCATAAGCCCGCGCTGAAGGATCCTGGCGCAGCGTAGAGAGATCGCTGGCCACCTGGCGGTAGAGCAGCGCCGACTCTTCAAGTTCGGCGCGGGAAAGTCCGCGCAGGCCGCTCGAATCTGCCTGCCTGAGCAGTCCGGCAAGCCGTTCCCAGTAGGGGCGGCGCTTCTGCAGCCACTGGTTGGAGACAAGGATGGCCATGAACCCGATTGGTGACCAGCTTAACATCGACACCCCGGAGTTGGTTTCCATTGAGATGCCGATTGCCGGCATCGGCAGCCGCTTTATCGGCATTCTGGTCGACTCGCTCATCTGGAGTGCGGCAATCGTCATTCTCGTCATTGTGTTCGCCATCCTGGTGGCTTCGGTTCATTTTGCAGGCCACCTATCAGAGAACTGGATCGTCGGCATTCTGTTTCTGATCTTGTTTTTGCTCCAGTGGGGATACTTTGCGCTGTTTGAGGCCTTCAACAATGGCCGCACGCCAGGCAAGATGGTGGCTAAGATTCACGTAATCCACCGGTCAGGACGCGCCGTGAGCTTTATTGAGGCGCTGGCCCGGAATCTGGTGCGCGCCATCGATTACCTTCCCGGTTTCTACACCATCGGTATCATCGCCATTTTTGTTAGCAAGCAGAATCAGCGTCTGGGTGACATGGTGGCCGGGACACTTGTCGTCCGTGACCACGCCATCGAGTCGCCGCATTGGGGTGAGCTTGGCACGCGCACCATCACCGCAGGTACGGTTACCCCGGTTGCGCCGGCGGCGCCGCATCTGAGCGTTGTTTTATCGGCTCCGAGCGTGGCAAAGCTCTCAACGGCCGATCTGTCAGTGCTCGAAAACTTCTTTTCCCGCCGCCTCGATATGGATCTGACCACGCGTGCGGCGCTTGCCGAGCGCATGGCGGCTGCGCTCTGCGCCAAGTCCGGCCTTGCGATTCCTGAAGGCATAAGTGTAGAGACATTTCTTGAAGCGGTGGCTCACCAGATCAGAGAAGTAGGACGTGTGAGCAGCAGGCCGCCGCTTGCGGGATGAGGCGTCGGCGGCCTTGCCGATCATGCCTCCGCGGGAAGCGCCTGCGCCGTGGCCAGCGCCTTCAGTCCACGCAGATCCAGTTTGCCGGTACCTAGTAATGGAAATGTCTCGGCGCGCACGAACTGATTTGCTTTGGGCTTCCACAGCGCAGGCAGATCGGATGCGGCAAGCTTCTCCAGCACCGGCGCAAGCTTTTCTGCACTGAGAGTCGTGATCACTACAATGCGCTCGCCCTTCTTGTCGTCGGGCACGGCCGTTACGGCGAAAGTCTGCTCTGTAGTTTCCGCCAACTCGTGCAGCTTGTCTTCAATGCGGATGTGCGGCACCATCTCGCCGCCAATCTTGCTGAAGCGCGAGAGCCGGTCGGTGATGGTGAGGAATCCGTCCTCCTCCATCATGGCCACATCGCCGGTGGTATACCAGCCGTCGTGCAGCACCTCGGCAGTTTTCTCAGGCTTGCCCAGATAGCCGCGCATCACGTTGGGACCCTTCACCAGCAGCATGCCGGAGCTTCCTGGCGCAACGGGCTGGCCTGTCTCGATGTCGACCACGCGCACGCAGACGCCGGGCAGAGGATGACCGATCTTGCCGCGCTTGGCGGCCACCTGGTGAAAGCCCGGCGCGCGAAAGTCGCGTCCGTTTACAGTGACAACAGGCGAGCACTCCGTGCAGCCATATCCCTCGAGCGGACGAATACCGAAGGTGTCTTCAAAGGCCAGCGCCACACGCTCATGCAGTTTTTCCGCGCCCACCAGAACATATTGCACCGAGCCAAAGCTCTCCGGCGAGCAGCGGCGCATGTAAGCCTGCAGAAACGTCGGTGTGGCAATCAGGAATGTGACTTTGTATTGCTGCACGAGCGCGCCAATGGCCTGCGCATCAAGCGGATTGGGATGGTAAACCACACCTGCACCCCCCACAGCCGGAAGCCACAGCCCGGCCATGAAGCCGAAGGAGTGGAAGAAGGGCAGTATGCCGAGAATCCGGTCGCGTCCGCCCAGCATGAATACCTGGCTCACCTGGCTGATATTCGCCATCAGGTTGAAGTGTGAGAGCATCACGCCTTTGGGATCGCCCGTGCTGCCGCTTGAAAAAATAACGGTGGCAGGCTGATCCATCGGGGCCACATCTGCGGAGCCATACGCGGAAGTGCGATACGCGCCCAGGGCACGCCTCAACAGAAATTCAGGTACCAGCCACGCAAGAACCAGGGCGGCGATCTTTTCGCTTATCCGCGGTGCGGCAAGGGCATCTTCCAGCAGCAGCGTACGGCCTGGAACAGCAAGGTTCGGGAAGCGTTCGAGGAATGCTTTCGACGTAATGACTACATCGAGCTTGCACTGCGCGGCACACGAAGCGATGACCTCGCTTGACGATGTGTAGTTCAGGTTCACCGGCACGCGGCCAAGCAGCATGAGCGCATAGTTCGTCAGCGCCCCGCCGGCAGATGGCGCCAGCAGCATCCCGACCATTGGCTGGTCGCCGATCTGGCCGCGCAGTCGTCGCGCAATGTACATCGTCTTAGTGAGTGCAGAGCCAAAGGAAACTTTAGGCGTCTTGCCGTCGGCCATCATGAACTGCCCGGGGCTGCGGCGCGCTGTGTGTACAAAGGCGCGGTCGAGTGTGCGCATGTGTGGTTTGCGGCGTTCGAAAGCCTCGGCCTGCAACTCCTGCACAACAGCGCGGACTTCGATGGCTGTTGAGGTCGGCGGCATATGTTTGCCGAAGCTCACCGTAACGCGATACGGAATCCGCCGTGGCATCTTCCATAGGAACCGCCCGCGCTCAAAGCTGAATATGCTTCCCCACACGCCGTCCAGGTTTACAGGAATAATAGGCACATCGACACCTTTCATGATGCGCTCAAGCCCGCGGCGGAAGGGAAGCAGTTGCCCTGTACGCGTAATCTGCCCCTCGGCAAAGATGCAGACGATCTCGTCCTGGCGCAATGCATCACTGGCGACATGCAGCGAGTGCAGCATCTCGCGCGGGTGCTGCTCGCTCGAAATCGGAATCGCCTTCATGATCTTGGCAAACGGCTTCACAAGCGGATGATCGTAGATACCCTGGTACATGATGAAGCGAATGGGCCGGTCGGTTGCCGCCACCAGCAGAGCCGCATCGACAAATGACAGGTGATTACACACCAGCAGTGCGCCGGACTTTTCAGGAAAGTTGTCTCGGCCCACAACTTGCACACGATAGACCGTGCGCGTGGCAAAGAAGAGGATGAGCCGTGCAAACCACTCCGGAACCAGATAGAGCACATAAACTGTGCCGCCGGCAGTAATGACCGAAGCGGCAACGATCACGCCGCGCGGATCGAGATGAATGTAGCGGGTGAAGACAAAGTAAACGCCGGAAGAGAGGGCGATGCCGACGAATGAGAGCAGGTTAGCCGCGGCGATAATGCCGCCCTTGTCCTTCTCCGCGGGACGATGCTGAATGAGCGCGTTGACCGGCACCGCGAAAAAGCCGGCAAAGAAGCCAAGAACACCAAGCAGCGCAGCCGATCCACTCAGGCCATGGTGCACTGCGCCCAGTGCCAGGCCAGTGGCGGTCATGCCGATGGAGCCGAGCGGAATGAGCCCGTACTCGATCTTGTTATCGCTGATCCACCCCGCCGCCATACTGCCAAGGCCGATGCCCACAGCGAGCGTCGCATTCAGGTAACCGGTCTTCGTCTGGCCAACGTGCAGCACGTCGGGCCCATACACAACGATGGTGGAAAACAGCAGCGATCCCAGAAACCAGAAATAGGTGTTGCCCAGCACTGCGAGAAACAATGGCTGGTCTCTCCGCATGAGCCTGACTTGCGTCCACAGGTCCCCAATGATATTTGCGCGAAATGGCTTGCCGGGCGCTGCCGCAGGAACCTTGTCGATGCCCAGGCTCGTCAGCAGTCCGATTACCGAAAGCGCCAGCAGCGCGTAGCCAGCATAAATTTCATGTCCGTTGAAGCTCTCTGCCATGGCCGCGCCGGTGACAGTGCCGGCAATAATGGCGAGAAATGTGCCAAGCTCGATGACGCCGTTGCCCCATGACAGATTCTTTTCAGGCAGCAGCTCCGGCAGCAGCCCGTACTTTGACGGTCCGAACAGCGCGGCCTGGCTGGCCACCAGTGTGAGCGCCGCGAGCGAAAGCGCCAGCGTATGCGTGGCCAGTCCGGCTGTAGCCAGCAGCATCGAGCCGAACTCCATAACCTTGGTCCAGATGGTGATCTGGCGTTTGCTGAAACGGTCGGCCAGCCATCCGCCGGGCATGCTTAGCAGTAGAAAGGGCACGGAAAAGATTAGCGTGACGACGGAAACGAAGGTCTCCCGCTGGTTGGTGGCCAGGTTCATGCCCACAATCATCGAGAGCAGCAGATTGCGCAGGATGTTGTCGCTGTAGGCTCCCTGGAACTGCGTAGCGATGAGCGCCCAGAAGCCTCTGCGGCTACGCTCGGTTTCGGTTGCAGCCGGAACTTCACTCACCGATTGCGCCGAGTTGCTCGAAACAGTATTCATAATCTAAAAACCTCCCTCGGGGAAACGCCGATGGTCAGAGAGTAGCGAAGAATAATTGCGCCTTCCGGGGGAAATGGACAGTTTGGCGAGTGTCACAAGAAACGCATAGTTCATGCAAACCGGCGTAGCTCTTCACCGGCTGAGTCGGCCAGT
>DASZXD010000193.1:0-5345 GCA_035546015.1 Occallatibacter sp. | reverse complement strand
CATGGAGTGGTCGGCGGACAAGAAGTTTGAGGATCACGCTTCGTTTGTGTTCATTAATCGAAGGCTGCCGGTCACGAAGTTTTCGGCTGTGAGCGCGATCAGCGGCTCTCCAAGTGCTCCTGTGATTACCACAATTACTACAGCCGCACTGACGTTGAGCTACGCGGCCATTGGCGATGGCCACTTCACCGCCGACAATCTTTCCATCACGCTCGCCGTGGACGGCAAGCAGGTCACCTGGCATCCGGGCGATACCGATCCCGAAAACCTGATGGGCACGACGCGCACGCTGGATGGCGCGCTCGGCAACAAAACGAAGGAGCCGATTGGGCAGGGACTGATTTCGCGTTCGGGCTGGGCGCTGGTGGACGATTCGACGCGGCCACTGTTCGACTCTGCTGATTTCCGGTTTCTCGATGGAGAAAAGAGCATGTGGCCGTGGGTGATGGAGCGGCCTGCCGATGAAGCGCCGGGCAAATATACAGACTGGTATTTCTTTGGCTATGGGCGCGACTATCGCAAGGCGCTGGGCGATTATGTGCGCGTGGCCGGGCGCATTCCGCTGCCGCCGCGGTTTGCATTCGGCGCATGGTGGTCGCGGTACTGGGCCTATAGCGACCAGGAGCTGGACGAGCTGGTGAAGGGCTTCCGCGAGAACGACACGCCGCTCGATGTGCTGGTGATCGACATGGACTGGCACATCAGCGATGACCAACTGAAGGCGATGGGAGAGAAAGACCAGTCAGGTGAGCGGCTGGGATGGACGGGCTACTCGTGGAACAAGATGCTGTTTCCCGATCCGCAGGATTTTCTAACGAAGACGCATGACGAAGGGCTGAAGGCCACGCTCAATCTGCATCCGGCCTCAGGCATTCAGCCGTGGGAGCAGCAGTATCCGGCGATGGCGAAGGCGATGGGGATCGATCCGGCGACGAAGAAATATGTGGCTTTCGATCCGACGAACAAACACTGGGCGGAGAGCTACTTCGATCTGGTGCTTCATCCGCTGGAGAAGCAGGGCATCAACTTCTGGTGGCTGGACTGGCAGCAGGAACCCAATACCAAGCTGCCGGGCGTGAACAACACATGGTGGCTGAACTATCTCCATTTCACAGACCAGCAGCGCGAGGGCAAGCGGCCGCTCCTGTTTCATCGCTGGGGCGGGCTGGGGAATCATCGCTACCAGATTGGATTTTCGGGCGACACGATCTCGGTGTGGGATTCGCTGGCGTTTCAGCCGTGGTTCACGGCGACGGCAGCAAACGTGGGCTACGCGTACTGGAGCCACGACATTGGCGGGCACATGCCGGGAGCGGTCGATCCGGAGCTGTATACGCGATGGGTGGAGTTTGGCGCATTCAGTCCGATTCTGCGCACGCATACAACGAAGAATCCCGACTCGGAACGCAGAATATGGGCGTATCCGGAGCCGTATTCCGCGGTTCTGCGTTCGACGTTCCAGCTTCGCTATGCGCTGCAGCCTTATATCTACACAGAAGCACGGCGGACTTACGACACGGGTGTTGCGTTCTTCCGCCCTCTTTACTACGACTGGCCGAACTCGGCTCCGGCTTACGATGCGAAGGGTGAATATCTGTTTGGCGATGAGATGCTGGCGGCGCCTGTGGTGAGTGCGGCGGACAAGATAACACGGCTGGCGAGCGAGAAGGTATGGCTGCCGGCGGGCGAGTGGATCGAGTGGCCGACGGGCAAGCGGCTCGACGGGCCGGCGCAGGTGGACCGCGAGTTTTCGATCGACCAGATTCCGGTGTATCTCAAAGCGGGCGCAATCGTGCCTATGCAGCCGCCGATGCTTTACACCGGCGAAAAGCCCATCGATCCGCTGATTGTGAATGTGTGGCCTCTGGCTCCGGGCGAGAGCTCGAGCTACTCGGTGTATGAGGACTCGGGGGCGTCGGTTGAGTATCAGCGCGGCGTGTTTGCGCGCACGCCGATCAAGGCCACGCAGACGGGTGACGTGCTGCGCGTAGAGATTGGGCCGGTGGAAGGCAGCTATCCGGGGATGCAGACTTCGCGCGGATATGAGCTGCGGCTGCCTGCAGACTGGCCGCCTGAGTCGGTTGTGGTGAACGGTGTCGCCGTAAAGCGAGCCGGCGTGGATGGCAAGGGCGGATGGAGCTTCATGGGCAACACGCTGACCACGGTGATTCCTGTGCCGCGTGGCGGTGTGAGCAGCAAAGTTGTGGTGGAGGTGAAGCGTGCAGCGGGGCTGACGGCACGGCGAGGCGAATTGGATGGATTTGCCGGGGCGATGACGCGGCTGCGCGCTGCCTACGATGCGCTGCAGCAGACGTGGCCGGTTTCGTCG
This sequence comes from Occallatibacter sp., assembly GCA_035546015.1. Classification (GTDB taxonomy): domain Bacteria; phylum Acidobacteriota; class Terriglobia; order Terriglobales; family Acidobacteriaceae; genus Telmatobacter. The sequence continues at coordinate 3,016 of DASZXD010000193.1, read as the reverse complement.
CCGCCCGATCCTCTTATTGACGCGATGCAGACGGGCGACCGGCTCGGCTATCACCCCGAGCGCGCGGTGGAAGAGATTGCGCATTTTCATGAGGTGCTGCCCAAGGCGCAGGCTGCCGTGGACGCGGACGGAGCCAGTTTTGCGCAGCGCGTGGATGAGTACGCGAAGCGCATGGAGACGAATCCGCTGCGGCCTGCGGATATGGAAGAGCAGAAGCAGAGCCGCATCGGGTCGATGCAGCGGGCAGAGAAGATGGTGGAGGAGGCGGGGAAATGAAGTTCGGCCACTCCCACCCTAGCCGCAAAAACAAGAACGCGGCGAGGGTGGGGCACCCGCAATTTCGAGCGACTGGAAATCTTCCCAATCCAGTCACTCGTGATGCTCGCCGGAGCAGCAAGATGGCTTGGCTGCGGCGATGGTCTGCACGACTTCGGGCTGCACATAGGGTTGATTGGGATCGACGACGTAGTTATCGCCGTACTTGTCGTGATGGCGAACCCAGGACATGCTGTGTTTGAGACCCGCTTCGTCGCGGCCTTTGGGTACAAAGTCAAGGAAGTTATACGCGCCGATCAGGATGTCGAGTCCGCGCGCGTAGGTTGAGTAGGTGTGGAAGATTTCGCCACTGGCATCCTTGAAGAAAACGCTCAGGCCCGGGCGTTCCTCTGGCGGGAACTCGACCATGTCGTAGTTGTAGTAGACCTGGCTCCTGCCCTGCTCCGCGGGCGTGCGCGAGACCTGATAGTCGTAGTTGAATACGCTCATAAAAGACGAGTACCAGTGAAAGCGCCAGCCCATGCGCTGTCTGAATTTTGCGATCTCCGCATAAGGCGCATGCGAAACCACGGCGAGCGTGACATCGCGGTTGGCCAGATGAATGGCCGCGCCGTCGAAGTGGTCGGCAAGAAACGAGCAGCTAGGGCAGCCTTCTTTCCATCCGGGGCCGAGCATGAAGTGGTAGATGACCAGCTGGCTGCGCGAGTCGAAGAGATCGGCGAGAGTGCGCTTGCCGTCCGGCCCATCGAACTCGTATCGTTTCTCGACGCGCTCCCAGGGCAGTTCGCGGCGCTGGCGGCTGAGCTCATCGCGCAGGCGGGTGAACTCCTTCTCTTTAGCGAGAAGCTCCTTGCGGGCTGCTGTCCACTCCGACGATGAGACGACTTTGTGTTGCGGTTGCGGTGTGACGGTTGCCATCTTCATTCTCCTTTGCGTTGTGCGCAGCTCTGCGCCGGAACCATTTGCGGCCGAAAAAAGCCGTGATGCCGCCGGTTCCCGTGGCGCCGCTTGCGACGACGGCGGCGGTTGCGATGCATACAGGGCACATGTGCACCTCTCGGAATGCCGATCAGGCCTGCTGCAGTTTCATAAACGGCGGCGGCTCGTCTGCGCTGGGGCCCCAGCTTGCAGGCACAGGTATATTGAGCAGACGCAGGTAGACGCTGAACTGGCCGCGGTGCTGATACCAGTGGCTGAGCATCACGTCGCGCAGAAAGCCGCCGCGCGGCTGCGCCAGTATCTCCTTTTCGCCGGAAACCATGTGCCAGGTTTCATTCATGGCGGCGTCATCGAAGCCGGGCAGGATTTCACGCACAGCGGCAAGACCTGCATCGTGCGCGTCGAGAATATCCTTGCAACTGGCAGGCTGCGGGAACTGGAAGGACTCCGGCGCAGGCGCGGGATTCGCGGAGACGAAACGGGCGATTGCGCCGGGCACGAGAGCAAGGTGATACGCAAGCTGGCCTGCGGTCATGGATCTCTCGTGCGGCTTCCAGGTGAGCTTGTCCTCGGGCAGGCGCTCGAGGTAGCGGCGGGTGATGGTGGCTTGAGTTTCGAACTCGGCAAGCATGGCGTCAGAGATCGACGGAGCAGACAACGTAGCGGGCATGGCGATTTCTCCTCGCATTCGGTATAGGAGTACGTGAGCAGTGAAGCGTAGTCAGCGGGCGCTCTCGGCACGCTCGCGGACCTTGCCGTTCATATAGGCCCAGCCGCTTTGGACGCCCTTCTTGTGGTCATCCTGAAGAAGGCCGAAGGCAGAGTGGCGGAACTTGATGAGGGTTCCGTCGCCGGACTGACTGAGACGGTACTGCACATTGTTAGCGACGGGGTACGACATCATCAGCGGTCCGCTGAACTCAAGCAGCGTAGGGCGCTTGATGGCCTGCACCGTGGCCCAGCAATGGCCGTTGTCATTGCCCAGGTCGCGGAACCAGCGTCCGCCCGGCCAGGCTTCGAGCTTGAAAGGCAACGGTGTTCCATCAGGCATTTCGTTATATGGGCCAAGATGCTCGAGCAGAGCATTGAAGGTGACTTCCAGCGAGGCGTTGACGTGAATCTCCTGTTCGATAAGCAGAGAGAGGCTTTCGACATCGAGTGCGGTCGCGGTCATGGTTTCTCCTTGTGGTCATTGCGTTGGGATTCGGAATTCTTCTGCATCTGCGCCTCGGCGCGTTGCTTGACGCGCAACAGTGTGTGCTGCCAGTAGCGCTCAAAGGTAGCGGTCCACTCATGAAGCGGACGGATGGCCTCAGCGTTGGTGCGGTAAAAACGATGGCGGCCGTTACGGCGAACATGGACCAGGCCAGTTTCGCGGAGCACGCCAAGGTGCTTGGAGACGGAGGGCTGATCGAGCCCGATGGCGATGACAATGTCGCCGACCTGCCGCTCTGTGCCAGCGAGAAAGGTCAGAATCTGACGGCGGCGCGGCTCGGCGATGGCGTTAAAGGCGTCGGAGGTGGTGGCTGCTCTTGCCATGAAGAAACATTACATTCCTATATAGGAATGTGTCAAGTGGAAATTTTGAATTTTTATCGGCCGGGTCTGGACGGGCAAACCTAAGTCCGGCGCTACAAAAGGGGCGGCATCGGCTATAGTTTGCGCAAGGCTACTTTGTTTTGACTGGGGAGTTGCTCATGGCTTTGAATCGCCGCGTCTTTCTTGACGCCTGCGTGCGCGCAGGCATCGCATCGCCGCTGCTGCCCGGCATTCTGTACACACTGGCCGCGCAGGCGCAGGA
>DASZXD010000192.1:0-12438 GCA_035546015.1 Occallatibacter sp. | reverse complement strand
CGCATCCCAAGCTGATGTGCGGTGCGGTGTACGCTGACCCAGTCTTCGGTGCGGCATTTGAGGCGCGCGATGCGATGGCGAACGTCGTCGTCGAGGATTTCAGCGCCGCCGCCGGGGATGGAGTCGAGGCCAGCGTCGCGGAGGCGGGCGATGGTGGTGCGCAGGTCGAGGTTAGAGTACTCGGCGATGGCGAGGACCTCAGAGGCCGAGAGGCAGTGAAGCCAGATCTTCGGGAAGCGCTGCTTGATGCCGGTGAAAAGGCGCTCGAACCAGTCGATTTTGAGATCGGGGTGGATGCCGCCCTGCATGAGCACGCCGGTGCCACCCATCTCCTGGGTTTCGGCAATCTTTTCATAGATCTTTTCGAAGTCGAGAATGTAGCCCTCGTCTGAACGCGGGCCTTTGAGTGGCCGATAGAAGGCGCAGAAGGTGCAGTACTCGGTGCAGAAGTTGGTGTAGTTGATGTTGCGGTCAATGATGTAGGTGACCACGCCTTCGGGATGCAGGCGGCGACGGACCGCATCGGCTTCGAATCCCAGGCCGATGAGGTCGGTGGAATGGAAGTAATCGAGCGCCTGCTGGCGGGAGACGGGCATAGGACGATTGTAAATCCAGAGATCAGGGGTCAGGTTTCAGGGGTCAGTTGGCCGGAGTGGTGGGCTGGTCTGATACTGCAGGTTTCCTTCTGCTGCGGAAGAGGAAGATGCCGCGGGAGAGGAGCGGACGGCCCTGGGTGCGAGCCAAGTTTGATTTGGTGGAAATTCCGCTGAACAGGATGAAGAAATCCAGGAACGCGCGGAACATGTTTTTTCGATTCGTGTCTGCCACAGAAGGAACTACCCTCATTGTGCAAAATCCAATAGCACGTTTGTTGGAGATGCAACAAAGGTCACTGGTTGCACAATCTTACTTAAGGAATATCGGGGCACATTACCTTTGGATCAGGGGGCTTTCAAGCCGCGGGGACGGCTGCCCCAGAAAGGCGGAGAGACATTGAAGACATATAAGCCCTTCATTATCAGCGCCAATGCCTCTGCCTTTCGTGTGTCAGGCGACCGGTCAGGCCTGATAGAACCTGGTGTGCCAGAGCCAGGCGGTTCGGATAATGTCGTCGAGCCGGGTGTAGCGAGGCTGCCAGCCAAGCTCGCGAATGGCTTTTTCAGAGCTGGCGACAAGGACCGCCGGATCTCCGGGCCGACGAGGATGGATTTCTGCCGGAATTGGGTGTCCCGTCACGCGGCGCGCCGATTCGATGACCTCACGGACGCTGAAGCCCTGCCCGTTGCCGAGATTGAAGATGAGACGATCCGACTTGTCGAGGGCCTGAAGAGCGAGCATGTGGGCATCGGCAAGGTCGGAGACGTGGATGTAGTCGCGGATGCAGGTACCGTCGGGCGTGGGATAGTCCTCGCCATAGATGCGGATCGAGGCGCGACGGCCGATGGCGACGTCGAGGACGAGCGGAATAAGATGGGTTTCGGGCTGGTGGGCTTCCCCGCGCACGACGCCGGATGGACCTTCGGGGGCTCCGGCGACGTTGAAGTAGCGGAGCGAGGCGTAGCGGAGGCCGTGGATGCGGTTGAACCAGGCGAGCATGTGCTCGGTGAGAAGTTTCGATTCGCCGTAAGCGTTGGTGGGCTTAAGCCGCGCATCTTCCAGAATCGGCACCGATTCTGGTTCGCCGTAGACGGCCGCCGTGGAGGAAAAGACGATGCGGCGGGGTCCGCAGGCGAGCATAGCCTCAAGCAGCGCCAGGGTGGATGCGGTATTGTTGCGGAAGAAGCGCTCGGGGTAGACCATGGATTCCCCGGCCTCAATGAGCGCAGCGAAGTGAAGAACAGCGTCAAAGGGCTGGCCCTTGTCAGCAGCAGCAGAGAAGATCGACTCGATCGCGGGACGGTCGCCGAGTTCCCCCTGGATAAATTCAACGCCGGCAGGAAGAAGCTCGCGCCGACCGTGACTGAGATTGTCGAAGATTACCGGTTGGTGCCCCTTGCTGAGGAGCAGACCAGCGACTGTACCACCTATGTACCCGGCCCCGCCGGTGATGAGGATCTTCACAAAAAACTCTGTCCTTTCGTGAACACTTTGGGTAACCTTGAGTCTATTACAGTGGTGTGCATTCAGGCTGGCAGGAATGCGTCGAAAACGGGCTCAGAGACGACACCGTCCGCAATGCCGGCCCGGAGGAGAACATACCCGGCGACCAGCGAGATCCGACGTTGCCTGATGCGCCCACTTGCCATGCGAGCAGGAAATAACCCGCCGCGAATGAAGCAAGTGCGAACTGTTTGCCTCATGCCTTGGATAGAAGACGGGAAAGTTATCATGTCCAAGGTCTGCCGAATGGAATTTACACACCGGCCTGCAACTGCTGAAAACCGGGAGCAAGGCCGGAGCCCGCAGGGCTCAAGGCAGGCCGTGTACGGCTCAGGACATGGAAACAAGCTTTCCCCCACCGTCTGCATGTATGAAACACTTCGATCAGGAACAGCAATCGTGCACAGTTCGCGGACACAAGCGGACGAGCTTAAGCTGTTGGGTATACCGGTCGATGACAGGAAAGAGAGACAGACTCGCACAACGCCCCTGAATTCGCGATCTGATGTCTCTGACCACGCTGCTTTTTGATCACGCCTTCATTCAAGTGATTCTGAACCGCGCAAGTGAGCGGAAGTGAGGACTAAGAAACATGTCGACGACATACTCCCCCGGACGGATGACTTTCGGACTTCTGCCCGAGCAAGAGGGCCGGTCTACCTCATACATTGTCAGCACTCTTATTAACCTGACTATTCTTGCTCTCGTACTGATCATGGGTATGATGACCCGGCATGTGCTGCAGGAACACCATTACGAGATGACGGAGCTTATTGTGCCGAGCACGCCGCCACCACCGATCAAGGTGAAGGTGCCTCCGATGCCCAAGATGCCGCCGCCACCCGCGCCTCCCAAGATTCAACTGGACACGCAGCGTATCGAGATGCCGAAGCCGAAGCCCGAGCCAAAGCCGGTGCAGCAGCTGGAAACGAAGATGGAGATGCCGGCGATCAAGCAGGCCAAGCCGGCGATTATTGAGACACCTCAGCCCAAGGCTGCTCTGACCGCGGCAATGCCGGCGCAGAACAATACGGTGAAGGCCTCCACGGCTCCCGTTCACCTTGGCCAGACCTTCGGCGTCACGCCGAATCCAAACGCTTACAAGCCGGCCACGGTGGCAGCTATCGGCAATCCTTATGGGGGCAACCAGGGCCCAGCGGTGGCTCCGCACGGCGTGGTTGGCTCGGCGGGCATTGGCAACGGGCTCAAGGCAGGCTCCAACGCAGGCGTTGTGGGCAAGGTTGCCTCGGCCGGCATCCCGGGCTCAACAGGCACCGGACCGGCAACGAGCTATGGCAAGGTTGGCTCGGCCGGTATTCCGGCGGCAACCACGGCTGTGGCGGCCATGCCAAAGCAGACGGTTGAACCGGCTTCAACGAATCTGGAGGTGCTGTCCAAGCCTCCGGTGCAGTACACGAGCGAAGCACGTCAGCTTCACGTTCAGGGAGACGTTGTGCTTCGGGTAACGTTCCTGGCCACCGGACAGGTGGTGGTGCAGGGCGTGATCCACGGACTGGGTCATGGGCTGGACGAGGAAGCCCGGCGCGTGGCATCACAGATCCGATTCCGCCCGGCTACGCGCGACGGCCGGCCGGTGGACCTGACAACGAACATCGTTATTACGTTCCAATTGGCGTAGCAAGACGTTTTGCAATTTTTTTCAAGCTCTGCGCTCGGGAGCGAAACCGGAGAGGTATAAGCGGCTCGAGGCAGACACGTAAGAATCCACTAGGAGCTTGACATGACGTTTCGGAAGATCCCCCAATACTTCCTGGTCTTAACCCTGGGTGTAACCTGCGCGTACGCAAAGAAACAACCCAAGTACGAACAGGCGCACCAGCTCACCCCCGAACAGGCCGCCCTGGTGGAACGATCCATTGGACGCGAAAAGGTCCTGATCAAAGAGATCCAGCAGCGCACTCCGCTGGTGGAAACCTACATTCAGGACACCAGGCCCGACGTGAAGCTCTACTCAGTGCCGGTGGACGACCAGTACATGCTGAGCCGCGTGGACTTCGGCAAGGGCTTCTTCGACAAGAGCTACTCGCCACGCACCGAGGCCAAGCACGGCTGGTTCAAGGGCTCGTTTGCGGCCATCACCGGGCTGACCAAGGCGCTGGGACTGGACAAGAACTTTACCTATAACCCGACGGGATTCATGCAAATGATGTTCGTCGATCCGTCTGGCTTCGACCAGCAGCACTACGTGTTCAGCTATGTGCGCCGCGAGTTTCTTGGCTCGGTACGCACCTGGGTCTTCGATGTGCATCCGAAGGTGAACGGCATGGGCCGCTTCTACGGGCGCATCTGGGTTGAGGATCAGGACGGCAATATCGTGCGCTTTAACGGCACTTATACCGGCCCAAGCTCGGAAGACTCTTCAGCGCATTACTTCCACTTCGACAGCTGGCGGATGAACGTGCAGCCGGGCGTGTGGCTGCCGGTGGCGATCTATGTGGAAGAGTCGCAGCGGATCGAAGGCTCGAAGTCAGTAGGCCTGAAGGCGCAGACGCACTTCTGGGGCTACTCTCTCAAGCTGCCCACCCGCGATAGCGAGAACGTGAGCGTGAAGGTGGACGATGCAGTGGACCAGAGCGACGACTCGCAGGATGTGGGTCCGCTGCAGGCTTCGCACATGTGGATCACACAGGCTGAGAACAACGTTATCGACCGCCTGGTTGAGGCCGGCCTGGTGGCTCCGCTCACACCGGGTGGCTATGAGGAAAAGGTGCTGGGCCAGATCGTGATCAACCTGATTGTGCCCAACAACCTGGCTTTCACCGACCAGATTCACTGCCGCGTTCTGCTTACCGATACGGTGGAAGCGACGACTGTGGGCAATACGATCCTGGTAAGCAAGGGTCTGCTGGACTCTCTGCCGAGCGAGCCTGCGATTGCCTCAGTGCTGGCGATGGAGCTGGCGCACATCGCGCTGGGCCACCACATCGATACGCGGTATGCCTTCAACGACCGGCTGCTGTTCCCCGACGAGTCGACCTTCCAGAAGATCGACATGTACCACTCGGATCCGGATAACGTGACGGCCGCCAAGAAGGCGATGGAGTATCTGCAAAACTCGATGTACAAGGATCAGCTGCCTGTGGCCGGGCTCTACTATGAGCAGCTTGCCGACCGCAGCAAGGAGCTGAAGGCTCTGAACACGCCCAAGCTTGGCGACAGCCTGCTGAAGGCCGATGGCACTCCCTGGATGGCGGACCTGGAGCACATGGCGCCCAAGATCAACTGGGACGACCTGGCCCAGACGCCGGCTCTGCCGCTGGGAAGCTGGCTGAAGACAGATCCGTGGGATGACAAGGTGCACATGATCAATGCCAAGCGCTATGCACCGATGAACGCCCGCGACAAGATGCCGTTCGAAGTGACGCCGATCTTCTACAAGCTGGCGCGCTACGATGTGGCAAACGCCGAGCCGGCGGCAGCGCCCGCCAATGGCGCTCCGGCAGGAGCGGACCAGCAGGCCGCTCCACCGCCGACCGCCGGAGGCCAGCAACAGCCAACTCAGCCGGCTGCGCAGCCCGCGGCTGATAATGCCGCACCCGCGCAGCAGCAGCCCGCGGCAACAGCGCAGAACCCGCAGTAATAACAGGCAGTCCAGAAGCCGCCGGACGCACGCAGAAACACTGCGCGTCTGGCGGCTTTACGGCGTCCAGCAATTGCCGAAGTACAAGCTTAAAGACCAGCACGCCGATTTCCCCAGACTGGATGTGTTTCGTGGTCTATCGCAGATTTATCCGGATTATCTTTTGCCTCCTCGTAACTGCCGGCGCTTTTTCAGCCAGCGCACAGGTAGCTCCCGCAGCAAAGAGCAGCACATTTGCACTCGATGCAGGTGGACTTGGCTCGGTCTTTCAGCCCGACTATGCAGGTCTGGGCGTGGCACAGACCAGCCCCAACCGTCTCTATGGCTTTGGCGCATATGTAGACGCGAAGTTCAGCCGCTGGGTACAGATTGAAGCCGAGGGACGCTGGCTGCACTTTAACCAGTACCTGGGCATCAACGAGAACAGCTACGCGATCGGGCCGCGAGTGCCGATTCACACCTTTCACGGCTGGACGCCGTATGGCAAGGTGCTCTATGGCTGGGGCAGCGGAAGCTTTTTGAGCGGCCGAGCCAGTGAGATCACCTTTGGCGGCGGTGTGGACTACCGGCTAACCCGCAAGCTCACGCTGCGCGCCTTCGACTTTGAGTATCAGCGGTGGAGCGTGACGCCGACACTGTGGCCTTATGGCGGCAGCGTGGGGTTGAGCTACAGAATCTTCTAGTGGCACTGGCTATGATGAGCCATCTACTCTGCTCAAACTCACTTGATAGAAACCGCGTTCCTTCAAACGGAAGTCTGAATCGAGGATTCTCGCTACCGGAATGATCTCTCGCCTCTGGGGCGCACTGGTGTAATCTCCGGCCCAGACTCCATACAGCTCGACAGACTCCTCATTGATTCTTTTTAAAAGCTCAACCAATTCTTGTCGATTGATGAGTTCTATTGCTTCCTGCTCTTTGTCTTTTTCGGCTTCATCTGCTATCGGCCAGCCGCCGCTTTGGAACATCACCCATGGGAAGTCGCATCCGCAATTCGATGTCGAGCCGATGTTCTGCACTTCCCGTCTAGTGAAATGCACCCTTATTTCACGCTCATTATCGTGTAGCTGTTCAACGGATATGCCAGGCTCATTGCTATCAAATTCTTTTCTCGGGATAGGCTTATCCGTTCCGGCAAAAAGCATGAAACACATGTGACGATTTTAGTATGACGGGAGAAGGGTTCAGGGCACAGACCAAGCGCGAACCGCGGGGCTTTCGACTCCGTTGAGAGCATAGAACGCTCTCAACTGCGCTCAAGATGACGGAGTGGAAGGGCTGCAACCAATAACAAGGGCTGCTCCGGAGAGCAGCCCTTGTTGATGCCGAGTTGAAAGGCTTACGCCGGTGAGGGCGAGCCTTCGGGGAAACCGGGGCCGCTGCGGCTCTCGGGTTTGAGAACCTGCTGCGGTGTGCCGTCGCCGTCGTTGGGCGATGCCAGCGACGAACGCAGCGGCGGGAGCGGCTTGCCTTCGATGAGCATCTTCACCTCGTCGGCGTCGATGGTCTCGCGCTCGAGCAGAGCGGCGGCCAGGCGGTGCATCGCATCCTGGTGGTCGCCGATGATGGTGCGCGCCGACTGATAGGCCTCATCGATGAGGCGGCGGACTTCGAGATCGATCTGGCGCGCCGTCTCTTCGCTGAAGTCGCGGTGCTGCGCGATCTCGCGCCCGAGGAAGATCTGCTCTTCCTTCTTGCCGAAGGTGAGCGGGCCGAGGCGGCTCATGCCGTACTCGCAGACCATGCGGCGGGCGAGGTCAGTGGCCGTTTCGATATCGCTGCCGGCGCCGGTGGACATCTGGTTGAGGAATATCTCCTCAGCCACACGCCCGCCGTAGGCCGTGGCCAGACGGGTTTCGAGATATTCGCGCGTGTAGTTGTGGCGGTCGTCAGGCAGGTAGACCGTGACGCCCAGCGCCATGCCGCGCGGAATGATGGTGACCTTGTGGATGGGGTCCGAATGGTCGCGCATGAACGATACCAGCGCGTGGCCAGCCTCGTGATAAGCGGTGACCTTTTTCTCCTCGTCGGTCAGCAGCATCGACTTGCGTTCCGCGCCCATGAGGACCTTGTCCTTGGCGAGCTCGAAGTCGTACATGGTGACCTGCTTGCGGTTGGCGCGGGCGGCATTGAGTGCAGCCTCATTGACCATGTTGGCAAGGTCGGCGCCACTGAAGCCCGGTGTTCCGCGAGCCAGCACATTGAGGTTGGTGTCCTCAGAGACGGGCACCTTCTTGACGTGAACGCGGAGCACTTCCTCGCGGCCACGAACGTCTGGCAGGCCGACAACTACGCGGCGGTCAAAGCGGCCGGGGCGCAGGAGCGCGGGATCGAGCACGTCAGGCCGGTTGGTGGCCGCGACGAGGATCACGCCATCGTTGGATTCGAAGCCGTCCATCTCGACGAGCAACTGATTGAGGGTCTGCTCGCGCTCGTCGTGTCCGCCGCCGAGGCCAGCGCCACGGTGACGGCCGACTGCGTCGATTTCGTCGATGAAGATGATGCAGGGCGCGTTCTTCTTACCCTGCTCGAAGAGGTCGCGGACGCGGCTTGCGCCGACGCCGACGAACATCTCGACGAAGTCCGAGCCGGAGATGGAGAAGAACGGCACGTTGGCCTCGCCGGCGACGGCACGGGCCAGCAGGGTCTTGCCGGTTCCCGGAGGACCGACGAGCAGCACACCCTTGGGGATGCGCCCGCCGAGCTTCTGGAACTTCTGCGGTTCACGGAGATATTCAATGATCTCCTTCAGCTCTTCCTTGGCCTCATCCACGCCGGCCACATCTTTGAAGGTGACCTTCTTCTGTTGCATGGAGAGCAGGCGGGCGCGGCTCTTGCCGAACGAGAGCGCCTTGTTGCCGCCCGACTGCATCTGGCGGAGCATGAAGAACCAGATGGCGCCGAGCAGCACAAACGGGCCTACGTTGAAGAGCAGAGGCAGCAGGATGTTGCTCTGCGGCTCCTTGATGGAGAAGTTCACATGGGCGGCCTGCAGCGCCTTCAGGAGATCCTCGTAGTTGGCAGGAATCGTGGTGTGGAACTGGTCTTTGGGCGAGACCTTCAGGTGGCCGTGCAGCTCATTGCCCTGAATGGTCGCATCCTGCACCTGTCCGCTCTGCACCTTGTCGAACAGATCGGAGTAGTTGATCTCGGTGTCCTTCCCCATGCTTGTGCTGCGCTGCACCACGCTCCACAAGAGCACGAGGCACATGAGGATGAAGACCCAGAACATTATCGTCTTAACGCTCGAATTCACCAGGACTCCTCTTTCCGGCGACGGGGAACCTATCGGAAGCTGTGCTCGCTCGCCGGCTGCTCATCCTGTTAGACGCCTGCACCTGGCTGAAAGTGTCACAAAGTGCAGCCGTTTCCAGCCGCAGAGACACGAAACCTCCCAGCCGGATAAGCAGTAACAAGATTGTACTCCCACGGCAGAACAACTTGCAGCTATGAATAACAACCAAAGTGAAACGATTGATCCCACAAAGGTTGGCTACCGCCGGGCTTAAACGACGAGAGCGGCTTTGTGCGGGTCGAGCGGAGTGGCGATGACGGCAATTCCGTGCTCCGGCTCGAGTTCGACGCCCTTCATCCAGACGATGCTTCCATTGACTTCAAGGACTGGCCACAGACTTCGTTGGGAGCCCGTAACCCGAAGACGTTCCAGCACTTCTTTCACCTTGCGGGGGCCGCCAGAGTAGCGCAGCCGAACGCGGTCGCCGGGTCTCCAGTTGCGAAGGGTAGCTATCGGAGCGGTTTCCGCGCTGCCGTGAGGCGGTTCTTGGGCGGTAGTGCGATCGATTCGGAGGCATAACCCAAAGGTTGCAGCGAGAATTTCGCCGGGAATGGCTGTGGTGTATTCAGAAGCGCTCTCAGACGCGCCTTTTTTGTGCTGCGCAACGCCGACGGTGAGGCGCAATTCGCGCGGCGTGCGCTCAGCATGGAGTGCGTGCGCAAGCTCAAGCCTTTGGCCGGAGTGGCCGGCGAGCGCCAGATCGCGCAACGACTCTGTGGCGGTGTAGTCAGGGTTTGCGCCAAGCTGCGCGGCGGCGTGGCGCAGAAGGCGGCGCTGCAATGCCGGAGCAAGCGCGGCGAGACGCGCGCAGTCGATGGCGAGGCCGTCACCTGATGCGCGGCCGCCACCACGAACAGGCTTGCCGGGAAGGATGAGTTGCGGCGCAAGACGCGCGAGCTCTGCCTGCCACCAGGATTCTTCATCACGCGCGAGCGAGGCCATGTGCGCCAGATGCTCGCGCAGTTGCGGATTCCAGGTTTCGAGCTGAGGTAACAGCTCGTGACGAATGCGGTTGCGGGTGAAGGTGAGATGGCGATTGGTGGAGTCCTCACGCCAGGGCTGGCCGATGGCGTTGAGCCAGGCTTCCACTTCAGTGCGTGTGGTGGCCAGCAGCGGGCGGAGGATCAGACCCTCCGGGCTTTCAAGTTTTGGACTGATTCCTGCCAGACCCTCGGTCCACGCGCCGCGGAGAAATTTGGCCAGCACGGTTTCGGCCTGATCGTCGAGCGTGTGGGCTGTGGCAATTGCATTGAGCGGGATTTTTGACAAGAGGGTGCGAAACCATGCGTAGCGCAGGCGGCGCGCGGCTTCTTCGATGGATTCAGCCGACTTGCCGGCGGTGGGATTGGCGCGGGCTTCGGATGCGGTGTCAACATGTGCCTCGTGAAACGGCAGACCGAGTTGCGCGGCGAGATCGCGAACGAAGGCGAGATCAGCATCGGCTTCTGCGCCGCGCAGGCCGTGGTGGAGATGCGCGACGTGGAGCACGAGGCCGAGTTCTGCATTGCGATCAACGAGAGCACGCAGCAAGGCAACGGAGTCTGCGCCTCCGGAGACGGCTACGGCGAGGCGAAGACCGGGACGGAGGAGGGAGGCGTCGAGCGGAAGTGCAGGAGTCGACTTTCCAGTTGATGGGGCAGGCACGAAAGGATCATAGCGCGAACGGGGTCATGCATCGGGCTGGGCTTCTGACAGGTAGCTTCCGGATTGGCGGTGATTATGACCGGAACTCGGATGCCAAGCACACACGAGCATGTCTTGAGCTTCGCGAGGCTTTTCTCCTGGGCCCCCGGAACTTCCGGTGCTTATGCCAAACCGTCATATGCTGTTGGTACGGACCAAATGAAGCTCGTTCGATCAGACTCACCAGAAGTTACGCACTGCACCGACTCGGCAAATGTTCGGGCCAGCCGGCGTTGGCCTGCCTTTGCTTACGCCTTCCCTTTCGACCTGATAGTCCTGCTCCTCTTCATTGTCTTGAGCCTTGCCGTTTCGATGCGGTCGGCAGCCTGGCTCGGCATGTTCTTTTTCCTTATCTGGAATGCATATGTGCTTTGGTTAACCAAATCCTTCCGCCGCAACTGGTGTGCAGCGGTTTGCGCTGGCCAAGCGTACGTTCGGCTCTATATGTCGCGTGAAAAGGTCGCAAGTGGAATCGATGAGCCGGATGTGGTGGTATTCGAAGCTTCAGAAATCGCCTCGATCTCAATCCGCACTGTCGAAGCGTATCTGTACGGCCCCAAGCCCAAGTTCGCAGAATGCCTGGTGATAGAGCCTGCACCGGCGGCAGCGGTGCGTGTTCCCACTCGTATTCCTTCATTCCCGGAGTATTGCGAGGCTCTGGGGTCTTGCGGCGAGCCTGGTTCAAACTACCTGGTGCGCGTAGCGAATGAAGGCGGACGTCTCGTCATTCCATGGAGACGATGCCGTCCTAATGTGCGAGCATTCGTTCGACAGGTCATACGGGAGCTCCCATCTCTAGTCATTGGCCCAGAAGAACATTCTGAGTTGGATCTGAACAGCATCTGGCATGGATTCAGGTTGAATAATCTGGACACACAACAGCGGCAGTCGCTCCTCCAGGCAAAACGCCTCGGATTCGACTCCGATCTCACATCGCGGCTATGTGTATTTAAGCAAACGTCGCCTCGCGAAGTTCAGGCTTACCTGGCGGAACTTGAAGAAGAGGAAGTCGGCTCAGAACGCTAACAGAACTCGAGAGCAGCTTCGTCGCGAAGGCCACGGGCTCTGCTCCCAAGCGTAAGCAGAGGGTCAGTTTCCTTATGCCTTGATTGCAGCAATTCTTTGCGCACAATGGTGTTCTGAGAGGTCGGCCGGTAGACCGGAAGCTGCTCCCAACGCAATCCTTCGATCCTGCCCACGCGAGGGACCAGGGTCAGGACGCGTGAGGCGAAAAACTTCCGCAGATCTTTCGACTCCGCTGCGCTCAAGATGACAACGGCTTTGCGGTTCAGAGGGTACTCGCATATCGGCCGGTCACTTTTCTGGCCTACGACTCGGGCCAGCTGCCGAAATGACTGCTGTCAGGCGGGTTGCTCCGCGTGGCGCAGTGCTATACTCCGCTAGTTATGCAGGTTTTTGCGATTCTACCGGCGGCGGGGCTGGGCACACGGATGGCCGGGCCGCAGCCCAAGCAGTTTCTTGAACTCGATGGCGTGCCGATCCTGATTCATTCGCTGCGCGCCTTTGCTGCAGTGGCGCGGGTGACGGCGATTTATGTGGCTGTGCGCAAGACAGAGATGGAGCGGGTGCAGGCACAGATTGCCGAGCATGGCTTTGCCGACAAGGTGCGCGTGGTGGAGGGCGGCGACAACCGGCAGCAGTCCGTGGCCAACGCGCTGGCGGCTGTGCCGGCGGGAGACGACGACATTGTGCTGGTGCACGACGCGGTGCGACCGCTGATTGACACGGCGACGATTGA
>DASZXD010000191.1:0-37001 GCA_035546015.1 Occallatibacter sp. | reverse complement strand
GCAAGGTCTTCACCGGTGGTGAGGTTGAGGGTGGTGCAGAAGATGGGGAACGGGCCATCGTAGCCACCCTGCGGCTTGCCGAGGCGGTCAAAGTTGTCGGGCACGAGGTTCTTCACCAGCGGCGGCATATCCTGCCCGCGTTCGTTGGCCATCTGCACTCGGTTGCGCATATCGAATCCGGTAAAGGGATTGGGCTTGCGCTCCCAGAGCGAAGCGCCAAGATAGCAGCGCGAGAGCCGGTTGCGATAGAACGACTGCATCGAGAACTCGTTGATGTCGAGCCGCCAGCCGAAGAGACACGCAATCGCGGCAAAGAGGGCGGAGAGCGAAACCAGTCCAATAACCCATTGCTTGGGATGGCCGGGAGTGAGAAACAGCTCTGCAGTGCACTCCACGCCGAAAGAGAGGAGCGTGAGAAACGTGAGCACTGCAACGGGGGCCGCAGCCATGGCGACAAGGTCCACTGGCTTGTACCCCAGAATTCCCTTGCCCGTTGGCTTGCCGTCGCCTTTGCCGCTGGAACCGGCGAGCAGCGTGGTCAGATGCGAGACCACAAAAGCTGCGGCAGCAGAAAACTGGAGCGTCGGGCCCTTTGACTCGACGTAGTACATCAGATAGGGAGTGAGCAGAGCGATGGCGATGACGCCCATCCAGACTACACCGTAAAGCATGGACCATGCGCGCAGTCGAGCCAGCCACTCGCGGCGCGCATCGGCGTAGTCGCGGCCCAGCAGGCCGAGCGTGAGTTCGATGGCTACATAGGGAATGCACAGCAGGAGCGGCGGCAGAAGCGCAATCTGCAGACGCCATGGATCGACTTCGATGTCACCGTAGCCAGGACGGACCATGTGCATGTGCGCGCTGAGCCATCGGGTGAGATCGTAGCTGCCGATCTGAAATCCAAAGCCCATGGCGCAGGCCACGGCGGCGGAAAGAATGGCCGCAACAAGGAAGAAGAGCTTTACGCTAAACTCATGCAGCTCGTCCTCCGCGCGGAGTTCACGGTAGGACTCACAGCCTCCACCTGCAAAGGCGATGACGGCCGCCAAAACTGCGAGCACAACGAAACCCACGCCGAGCGAGAGGATGCGCACCTTCAGCACTGCGCTCGGATCTCGCAGCGGCATTGCCTGCAAGAACGTTGCCCACACTGACATGGCAAGCCACGGAACGATGACGCACAGTTGAACATTTTTGTTGCTAAGAAGTGACTGGTAAAGCTGCTCAACCCGCTTCTGCCTAGCCTCACATGAAACCGTAGCATGCGTCGCGTCAGCCCACGTGGGGTCGCGGTCGAGG
Organism: Occallatibacter sp.; assembly: GCA_035546015.1. Taxonomy (GTDB): domain Bacteria; phylum Acidobacteriota; class Terriglobia; order Terriglobales; family Acidobacteriaceae; genus Telmatobacter. The sequence continues at coordinate 35,702 of DASZXD010000191.1, read as the reverse complement.
TGCGATAGCTTCGTCTGGCGACGCAGGTCGCGTCCAAGCTCGACGATGGAGTAAACCACCCAGCCTGCGAACACCACCCCGAGAACCGCGAGAAGGCCCTCGTCGAAGAGCGAGGGCGAGCCGATGCTGTAAAGCTTGCAGGCATCTTCCGGCGCAAACAGATGGAGCAGGAAGAATACCGACGCGAGAAAGGCCACGATTGGAGTCTGGTTGAGCACGGTATTGCGGAACCAGATGGCGATCAGTGTCCAGGTATCGGTAGAGAGGATGCCGCGCTTGGGCGTAAGGTAGCTGGCGTAGCGCTGCAGCCAGCGAATAGGCTCGGGCGGGCGCGCCGGGCATCCGGGATCAGGACGCGGGATCAATCTGCGCGCCACTTCCTTGCGCCCCTCGCGCTCGTGCAGAATCCACGCAGCGAGGAACTGGTGAATGTAGCCGCCGCCGGAGACCGATGACAGGTAATCGATAAACGGAAGCAGCCCGAGCTCAGCGAGCCCCTGGAGCACGCCAAGGTTGAAGGTCGCGCTGCGGATGCCGCCGCCGGAGAAGCTGAGACCGGTGAGCTGTTGCTCAGCAGCAACGTCATACACGTCGCGAGTCTCGGGCTTGTTCGGATCGAAGAGCGGCTCGCCTTCGCTGTGACGGAAGCAGGGTTCATCCAGAAATTGTCCTGATTCCGGATCCCAGCGGCGGCGGGCCTTGAGTTCCTGCTCAAGAAGCCACTTACTTGGCGAAAAGCCGGTCTCGATCACGGCATCCCACTGAAGTTTGGCATCGCGCACCAGATTTACAGGCGAGGAGGCGGCCTGTAGGCGCGAGACACGGCCCGCGAGCGGGTCCGTACGGATATACTGGCTGGATTCTACAGCCTCTTGAGACAGACGCTGGCAATAGGCCTGGTTCGGATCAACGGCTAGCCGCGGTGCATCCTCCGCTGGTGACCTGTGCGCGGCGCGCCCTTTGCTTCTATTCCTGCTCATGCCGACCTCCTTCGTACGGTGTGCTGGCAAGGGCCCGGTTGCAAGAAAGCTGGATTGCGGAAAATTGCGTAAAAATGGGCGCGTTCACGGACCGTCCGCGCGGCTTATCGAGTAAGAGCGCATTCAGGCGAACGCTGGATATCTTATGGCCCTGGCAAGAGGATGGGGGCCTCTTGCAGGCATCAAGATATAGTTGCGGCAAAACGGCAAACGTTACGCCGATCGCGCAGACCACCCCCATGCGCTCTGCATTAGAAGAGCGCACTCAAGCTGAGAAGTGCAGCAGGCCCGTATGGGCGAATTGATGTTGGCAGGGTAGTTAATATATCGCGGATTGTAAAGCGGAAAGACGAGGAGGGCGCTCAACCGCGCGCGCGATAAGCCACCGGGGCCGGCAGGCGCACCGGGCCGCGGCCCGTGTCCTGATCGAGCACCATGTCGGGCGAGCCAACCGGGAGTGGCTGATAGGGCAGGAAGACGCGGAACGTTGAGCCACGAACCGCGTTGCGCTCAGCCCAAATGCGGCCCGAGTGCTGCTGCACGATGGTGCGGCAGATAGCCAGACCCAGACCAGTGCCGCCCTTCTGGCGCGAGTCAGAAGCGTCGACCTGCTGGAAGCGACCGAAGATAACTTCGAGTTTGTCGGCGGGTATGCCGCGGCCTGCGTCGATGACCGCGATAGTGACGCCACTGACGTCAGGGCGGAGCAGGACGGAGACAGTTGAGTTGGGCGGCGAAAATTTGACGGCATTCGAGAGCAGGTTGGTGAGCACCTGCAGCAAGCGGTCAGGATCAGCGGCGATTTCGACCTGGGTGGGATCGTGAATGAGCTGCACGCCTGCCTGATCTGCAACGGGCTGCATACCGTCGATGGCCTGGCGCACAATCTCGGCCAGTTGCACGGGGCGGAAGTTAAGCGGCTCGCGGCCGCTCTGGATCCGCTCGAGATCGAGGATATCGTTGATGAGCCGGACCAGACGCTCGGAGTTGCTGAGCGCGATACGGAGCAGGTTGGCGCTTTTTTCATTCACATGGCCGAGGCTACCGGAAGAGAGTAAGCCAAGCGCACCGCGAATGGCTGTTAGCGGGGTACGCAGTTCGTGGCTCACCGTAGAGACGAACTCGTCCTTGAGCCGGTCGAGCGCATAGCGCTGACTGATATCGCGAAAACTGAAGACTGAGCCGGTAAGGCGGCCATGGTCAAGGATCGGTGTCAGCGCGTAGTCAACACGGAACGACTCGCCGTCAGTGCGGAAGAAGGTGTCTTCACCGGCTGTAGCCATCTTGCGCAGCTTGCCGGTTGCACGCAAAAGAGCGCAGTCTTCACCGCAGCGGCTGGTCTCAGGAGCCGCGCCATGCAGCAGGTCGTGCACAGCCTTGCCGATGAGGCTCTCAGGATCGGCACCTAACAGATTGGCTGCGGCTGGGTTGGCGAAGCTGATCGATCCCTCCGGGTCAAGGCCGCAGATGCCGTCGCCGACCGAGTTGAGCAGGATCTCCTGCTCGCGGTAAAGCTTTTCAGCGCGGTCGCGCTCATGGGAACGTGCGAGCATCTGGCCGAGTGATGCTGCCACCGTTTCAACAGCCGCCATTGCCTCGCGGTTTTCGCGGAGGCCGTAATGGCAATAAAACTCAAGAATGGCCAGAACGCTGTTACCAACGCGCACTGGAACCGCGCAACCCGAAACCATGCCGTGCCGCTGCGCCGCGCGTGTGTGCGGGCTGGCCGGCAATGAGCCAAGATCGGATACCCAGACCGGTCGCGCATCCTGCCAGGCGCGGCCGGGGAGTTCGTCGCCCTTGGCCAGCTTGAGCCCCATGCTTTCCTGGATCAGCGTCTCAGTCCGACGACCGGGAGCACCCCAGGCGGAGCAGAACTCGAGCTTGCTTTCGTCGGAGCTGAGTTCCCAGCGCAGCGCTACATCCCAACCCTGAGATACACACAGCGCTTCAAGAATACGCATGGCGGCGATCTCAGGCGAGGTGTTCTCGCCCACGATCTCGCTCATAACGAGTTGCAAAGCCACGCGGCGCTCGCGCTGGACAAGAAGACGGAGCACCAGAACGGCGGCCGCAGCTCCGGCGGCGAAGATCAAAACTTCATTGAAGCCAGGGCCCTGCGAGATGTGCGGCGCCAGGAAGCCGAGCACCACAGCCAGTAAAAGTCCGGCGACAATGGGCGGCAGATAAGAGGAGCCGCGCCGCGGTGCGTGCGCGGGCTGTCCGCCACGAATTGTCCGAATCGCCTCGACCCGGTCGCTCATTCGTCCCCCGGTTGGTTTACAGGAACTATCTTCCCTTGCTGTACCGGTAGCATGGCAAGCGCTTTGATTGTCCAGCGACTGCTGGAATCATATCAAACTCATGCACGAAAGTAACCATTCTTGTGAATCTACTAAACATTGATAGTCAACAAGTTGCAAAATGAATATCCGCTAAAGTGTAAACTCTAGTTTACGGGCGTACCTCACCGCTACAGTTATATCGGCATCAAGTCTTCCCTTTCTTGCACCGTTTCCTCCACTGAAGAGAATTCCGGGCCCGGGCGACGCTCCTGAACCTCCATCTAAAGGTTGAGGCGAACCTCACCCTTCAAACCGACTCGCACGGTGATCGTCCTCCGGTAGACTGGTCGGCGTTTCAAAGATTCCCCGATCCTTTTCCTTCAGTGAGGTCAACCGATATGGCTGCATCCGTACCGAACATCAGCGGTCATGTACTTCCGGCATCCGACCGCCCCACTTTTCTCGAGAAACTAAACAGCCGCTGGCACGAGCGCGCACTCTGGGCCTTTATGGCTATCGTGCTCGCGCACTGGGGCGAACACCTGGCGCAGGCCTACCAGATCTGGGTCATGGGCTGGCCGGCTCCAAAGGCCAACGGCATTCTTGGCCTGTGGTACCCGTGGCTCATCAAATCAGAGGCACTCCACTACGGCTACGCATTGGTTATGCTTGTCGGCATATGGGTACTGCGCAAAGGATTTGTGGGCCTCAGCCGCACCTGGTGGATGGTTGCTTTCTGTATCCAGTTCTGGCACCACATCGAGCATCTGCTGCTCATTGGACAGGCCACGCTCCATCACAATCTGATGGGCAAGCCGGTGCCGTACAGCATTATCCAGTTCATCATTCCGCGCGTACAACTGCATCTGTTCTACAACTCAGTTGTATTCATCCCGATGGTGATTGCCATGTACTACCACATGTTCCCGCCTGAGGGCGAAGCTCCAGCAAGCTGCACCTGCTCATGGTATAAGGATGAGACGCACGATGAGGCCGACTGCCGTGCTTAATCTCTGCAGGTAAATACTGCGCAACGGGACATTCACAATGAGTTGGGCTCCTTCGAGGGGCCGCCACAGGGCGGCCTCTCAGCATTTTCAGGCGTTGATGCTGGCCGCAACATTGACATTCACCGTGACCGCCTGCCATGGGCATGCGAACGATGCGCCAGGGATTTCACTTCAGGAATCCATTGCGCCACAGCCCGTCCGTGTGGGCGCGGCGACGGTCACTATGCGCCTTTTTGACACGTCTGGTCATTCACTCGAGCATGCGCGCATCCAGATCGAAGGCGACATGGACCACCCCGGCATGGAACCCGTCTTCAGCAATGCGCAAGAGACGGCACCGGGCACCTATAGTGCACCGCTCACCTTTACCATGGGCGGCGACTGGGTGGTACTGGCGCACATTACACTCGCAGACGGCCGCAAAATCGAACGACAATGGGATGTGAAGGGAGTGGAATCGCATTGACCAGACCTCCAGCCGCGCTTGCCCGAACCGCGGAAGAGGAACAACTCCTCGACGATGAGGAGCTACTCGATGCTGCGCCATTCGATGTTCTCAATGTGCCCGTTATTGGCCGCCTGCTGCGCTGGCGCCACTCGCGCACACTAATGCAGATTCCGTTGCTCGCCATCAGCATTGCAATGATTCTGGAAGGGCTGCTCGGACCTACACTTTCACCCAAGAACATGGCCACAGTGCTTACCTGGGTGCACTTTCGCGGTGCGCTGGTGCTGGCCATTCTGCTGGCCGGCAACCTTTTCTGCATGGCCTGCCCGTTCATGCTGGCGCGCAACTTCATGCGCCGCTGGATCCGTCCGCGCCTTGCGTGGCCGCGTCAACTACGCAACAAGTGGATTCCCCTGGCGTTGTTCGTGCTGGTCCTGTTCAGCTACGAGCTCTTCGGGCTCTGGTCGTCGCCGTGGCTCACGGCGTGGGTGATTGTGGGCTATTTCGCGGCAGTGCTCATCGTCGACGGGCTCTTTACCCATGCAACATTCTGCAAATACGTTTGCCCGATTGGCCAGTTCAACTTCATTGCCGCAACAGCCGCGCCACTCGAGGTCGCTGTGCGCGAACCCGAAGTCTGCGACAGCTGCAAAACGAATGACTGCATCCGCGGACAACGCGATGCATCGTCGCAGCTTGTGGTGCTGCAGCGGGGCTGCGAGCTGGCGCTCTTTCAGCCCGCCAAAGTGGGCAACATGGACTGCACCTTCTGTCTGGACTGTGTGCATGCATGCCCACACGACAACGTGGGCATCCTGAGCCGGCTGCCCGCGGGCGAGTTGATGAGCGACCCGCAGCGCTCGGGCATCGGGCGCCTTTCGCGGCGCAACGACATTGCGGCGCTGGCTGTCGTGTTCTGCTTTGGCGCGCTCATGAACGCGTTTGGCATGGTGAGCCCGGTGTATACAGTGGAAAGCTGGTTGAAGCGGACATTGCACTTCAACAGCCAGGCTACGGTGCTCGGCATACTCTTTACTGCTGTTATTGTGATCGAACCTGCGCTACTGCTTGGTCTGGCGGCGTGGATCACACGCGCATGGGCCGACGTAAGGAGCGGATGGCTTGCCGTTGCCATGCGCTATGCGTATGCGCTCTCTCCACTCGGCTTCGGCATGTGGCTTGCGCACTACGGATTCCACTTTCTGACCGGCCTTTACACTATTGTGCCGGTAACACAGAATGCATTTGCATCGATTGGCTGGCCCATTCTTGGCGAACCGAACTGGATGCTTGTGGGCCTGCCCAAGACCATAGTCGAGCCCATCGAATTTGGCTTTCTGATACTTGGCCTTGCCGGTTCGCTGCTGATTGCGTGGCGGCTAGCCGAAGAGGACTCTGAAAAACACCCCGTGCGCGCCTTTGCTCCGTGGGGCGTGCTCTGCATTGTTCTATTTATTTGCTGCGCGTGGCTCATGACCCAGCCCATGGACATGCGCGCCACCATGATGGCCGGATAACGATGGCTGGATGATAACGATGCGCCTCAGAAAAAATCCTGTTTCCTTCGCCACGCTTGTCCTCTTCGCGCTCTGCTCGTGCGCCTCTGCCTGGGCGCATATTGGCCCGCCTTATCCGATCATGCAGAACCGCAAGGTCGGCCCCTTCAATGTAGAGGTCTGGAGCAATCCGGACGTGGGCACAGGAAGCTTTTATGTGATCATCGATCCGCCCAAGGGCAGCTCGCTCGCGGTGCCAGCGGATATGAAGGTGAAGGTGATCGTGCAGCCGGCGAGCAAGCGGCTGCCTGAGGCCAGTTACGACGCATGGCGCGAAAGCCTGCTCGATCACGTCGAGTTCAAGACTGTAGTTCCTTTCGATAAAGAAGAAACCTGGCACATCCGCATTCTGTTTGCGAGCTCGATTGCCAGCGGCGAAGAGGATACCGATGTGCCGGTGACGCCGACACTGCTGGGTCGCTGGAACCTGCTGCTCTTCCTGCTGCCATTCGCCGGCATTGGGGTTTTGTGGTTCAAGGCGGCGAGCGTAAGGCGTACGCGCAGGCAGAGGACACGCGCCAAAACATCAAAGCCTCGCGTTGCACAGTAGAGGCTGAGTATCTCGCTGCACGTCATATTCGATACAATTTCGAGCAACGCTCAAGTGATGAAATCCGTCATCCCCCAGTTCGTATCCCGGCTTACGGTCGCAGCAGTTTCGGTTGCGCTCGTTCTAGCCGCCGGATGCCACAGAGGTCTGCCCAGCCCATCCTCGGCGGCGTATCGGGAGTTCATCTCAACGTTTTATGTAGGCCTGGCCGCGCTGCAGGTTGGCGATGATGTGCGGGCCGAGAGCTCGTTGTCACACGCCACACAGATTGCGCCAGGCGAGCCTGCAGCCTGGGCCGACTGGGGTATCCTTGCGCTGCGTCAGCGCAACTTTGACCTGGCCGCCGAGCGCTTCGAGCGTGCACGCAAGCTTGCTCCCAAAGACGACCATATTTACTATCTGCTGGGCATTCTCGCGAGCGACCGCGGCGACTCTGCCGGCGCCATTACAAATCTGCGCGAGTCCCTCAGCCTCAACCCAACGAACCTGCAGGCGATCTATCAGCTTGCGCTCGAAGTGGAGCGTCAGGGAGGGCCGAACAACGAGGCCGAGTTTCAGCGGCTCATCGGACAGATTCTCCATGCACAGCCACGCAACCTGGCTGCACTGCTTGAACTAAGCCGCGTTGCCGCCAAGCGCGAGGACGCTTCTACGCTACGCTCTGCCGTGACGCGCATTGCCGCGCAAGCTACTAATTGGCCGCCTGATGCGCGCGATCAGCTTGCGCAGCTTCAGGCTGCCGCATCCGGCCCGCCTGCTGCAGCAGCTATTCGCAGCATTTTCCTGCGCAATGTGCTCATGCAGGTTCCAGAGTTTCGCGAGAGCCTTGCTGTCATCAAACCCGCGCCCGGCGATGAGGCACAGCCTTACACGCATCTACTGCGGCTGGTGTCGCCTCCAGGTCAGCCTGCCTCGCCCGATACTGCGCTGCGCTTCGACAATCAGCCTCTCGCTAATCCTTCAAACGAAAAATGGGACTGGATCGGCGCAGTTTCGCTCAGTGGCGAAGGCACACCTTCGATTGTGACGGCTAATGCGCATCAGGTACGGCTCTCGGTGAGCGTGTCGTTCCCCTTCCCCGGCGGTACGGCGAACACACCGCCATCACCTGAATCAGTGTTGCCCATCGATTTCAACTACGACTTCAAGACCGATCTTGTGCTGGCCGGGCAAGGCGGTGTGCGCTTCATGCGTCAGGACGATCCGGCAAAGTTCACCGATGTGACTGCACAGACGAAACTGCCCAAAGAGATCCTCAACGCGCATTACACGGGCGCATGGGCTCTGGACATTGAGGCCGACGGCGATCTCGACATTGTGCTAGGCACAGCCGACGAACTGCCCATCGTTCTGCGTAACAATGGCGATGGCACTTTTAAAGCGATTCATCCCTTCGTCGGTATTGCGGGGATCCGTCAGTTTGTGTGGGCCGACCTTAATGGCGATGGCAATCCCGATGCGGCGCTTATTGACGGTGCTCGCCGGCTGCACGTTTTTCTCAATGAGCGCTCGGGCAACTTCAGTGAAAGTCCACTGCCTGCAAGCCTTGGCACAATAGAGGCAATTGCTGCAGCTGATGCCAGCCACGACGGCATTCTCGATCTGCTTGCCGTGCAGTCAAAGGGCGCCATCCTTCGCCTGGCGGATCGAATCGGCGTGTGGAATACCGGCCCGATTGCGCAGGTGGCAGACCCAACTCATGCGCTGGCCGGCAATGTGCGCCTGCGCGTGGCCGATCTGGATAACAATGGGGCTTTCGACCTGGCTCTCGTCTCTGTCGAGCCTGCACTGCAGGGTAGCCGGCCGGGCGCAACAATCTGGCTGGCAGACGAACATCAGCGCTTCTATCTGCTGGCTTCTCAACAGGGGCCGCCGCGTGTATTTGATGCAGCGTCCGTCAGTGCACAAGGCAAACTGGACCTGCTCGGGCTCACGGCGGATGGACAGCCTGTCGACGCCGCCAATAGGACCACGAAAAATTATCACTGGCAGATTATTCGCCCGCGCGCGCATCAGGCCACGGGCGACCAGCGCATCAATTCGTTCGGCATCGGCGGGCAAATCGAGATTCGTTCAGGGCTGCTCTTGCAGATGCAGCCGATCACTGGACCGCAACTGCACTTTGGACTCGGCCAAGAAACCGGCGCAGAGGTGGCGCGTCTGGTGTGGCCCAACGGCACGGTACGTGCCGAGTTCGCGCTCAAAGCTGACCAGGAAGTGTTCACCGAGCAGAGGCTAAAAGGCTCATGCCCATTCCTCTTTGCGTGGAATGGCTCGTCAATGCAGTTCGTAAAAGATACGGTGCCGTGGGGCTCCGCGCTTGGACTGCGCATCGACTCGACGGGGCCAGCACGCGTGGGAGCAACAGAGGAGTGGTACAAGATTCCCGGCAGCGCTCTGGCTCCGCGCAATGGCTCGCTCGATTTGAGCATCACCGGCGAGTTGTGGGAGACCTACTACTACGACTATTTGCGCCTGATGGCGGTAGATCACCCTGTTGGCACAGAGATCTTCACCGACGAGCGCTTCGCCGTGCCGGCAGTGAAACTGGCTGTCACGACAGTCGCCGAGCCACATGCTATTGCGCGGGCCGTTGATGACAATGGCAACGATGTGACCGAGACTCTGAGCAAGCTGGACGGCGAGTACCTCGACACCTTTGGCCGCGGACAATATCAGGGCGTTACGCGCGATCACTATGTTGAAATCGATCTTGGCGACAATCTGCCTGCACATGGGCCGCTCTGGCTGATTGCGCGTGGATGGCTGCACCCTTCCGATTCGTCAATCAACATCGCCATCGCTCAGGGCGATAAGGTGCATCCGCAGCCGCTGAGCCTGGAGATTCCAGACGGCCGCGGCGGCTGGCGTGTCGCGCGCGCAAACCTTGGATTTCCCGCCGGGCGCAACAAGACATGCCTCATCGATCTCACCGGCCTCTTCCGAACGGGCATTCCGCACAAGCTGCGGCTGCGTACCAATCTCGAAGTCTACTGGGACCAGATCGAGTGGGCGCAGGGATTGCCGGATGCTGCGATAAAGATTACGCATCTCGCACCGCAGTCTGCCGATCTGCACTATCGCGGCTTCTCAGTGATTCATCAGGCCAATGCCTCGTCGCCTGAGATTCCGGACTATAACCAACTCGCCGCCACTACGCAGATATGGCGCGATCTCCAAGGCTTCTACACGCGCTATGGCGATGTGAGCGAATTGCTCAGAGGCATTGATGATCGTTACGTAATTATGAACGCCGGCGACGAGCTTGGACTGCGCTTTGCAGCACCGCCTCCACCACCTCCGGGCTGGGTGCGCGATTACATCATCGATGGCGACGGGTGGATCAAGGACGGCGACTACAACTCCACTTTTTCGCGTACTGTGCAGCCGCTGCCCTATCATGCACGCAACGAATATGACACTCAGCCCGGGCCTTTGGAAGATGAGTGGGTATATCGTCATCATCCCGAAGACTGGCAAAACTATCAAACGCGCTACGTAACCGCGGATACTTTCCGCAATATGTTGCATGGCACGACGACACCATGAAGAAAGTTCCAATCGCACGAATTCTCGTAACTATTTTCTTTATCGGCTTGCTGTGTGTGCCGTGGATGGTCCGGCACTTCTCTGCCGCTGCGAAGACGGCTCCGAGTCCCGACGCGCAGGCCGCGCTGGCACGCTACGGCTTCTCACTGCATGAGATTTCGCACACTGCCGGCATCGATTTTATTCATCAGGCACCCACACTCGACTCCAAGCTCGACAGCATTATGCCTGAAGTTGCCTCCATGGGCGCGGCGGTTTCCGTTGTCGACTACAACCGCGATGGCTGGCCCGACATCTACGTCACCAACTCCGCCACCGGCAGCAAGAACCATCTCTATCGCAACAATCATGACGGCACATTCACCGACGTTGCCGAGCAGATGGGCATTGCCGATGTAAATCAGGAAGGTACCGGCGTTTCCATGGGTGCTGTGTGGGGCGATTATGACAACGACGGCTACGAAGATCTGTTTCTGATCAAGTGGGGAAGGCCCGAGTTGTTTCACAACGACCAGGGTCGCGGCTTTACTCGCGTGACCGAGCAGGCTGGCCTGCCACCGTGGATCAATGCAAACACTGCCGTGTGGTTCGACTATGACCGAGACGGCAAGCTTGATCTGTTCGTCGGCGGCTACTATCCGGAGGACGTGAACCTGTGGCACCTGCGTGACACGCGCATGATGCCCAACAGCTTTGAGTACGCCAACAACGGCGGCCGTAAATATCTCTTTCATAATCTTGGCAACGGCCACTTTGAAGAGGTCAGCGCGAAGGCCGGCATCGACAGCCGCCGCTGGGCGCTGGCATGCGCCGCTGCCGATCTGCGCGGCACAGGCTATCCCGACCTCTTTGTTGCCAATGACTACGGCGTCTCTGAGCTTTATCTGAATGACGGTGGCCATTTTCATGAAGCCGGTAAAGAGGCCGGCGTCGGTTTCGCCCCAAAGAGCGGCATGAATGTCTCTTTTGGCGACATCTTCGATCAGGGCAAGCTATCGGTCTATGTCTCGAATATTTCGGAAGAGGGCGTGCTCATCCAGGGCAACAATCTGTGGGTACCGCAGGCCGGTTCAGCGCTCAAATACGACAACCTGGCGCGCGATCTTGGCGTGGAGCTTGGCGGATGGAGCTTTGGCGCGCAGTTTGGCGACCTGAACAACGATGGCAATCTCGATCTGTATCTCGCCAACGGCTACATCTCGCTAGACCGCCAGCGCAGCTACTGGTACGACTTCTCCAAAGTTGCAGGCGGGAACAGTTCGATCATCAGCGACGCTTCGCACTGGCCCGCATTCAACGGACGCAGTCTCTCCGGTTACCAGCAAAAGCGTCTCTGGCTCAATGACGGCGAAGGTCGATTCATTGACGTAGCGCAGGCCGTGGGCGCGACCGATACTTATGATGGCCGCTCCGTGGCGCTCGCCGACCTGTGGAACACCGGCGCGCTCGATGTGATTGTCGCCAACCAGCGCGGGCCTCTTTTGATCTACAAAAACACCGTGGCGGCCGGCAACGATTGGATCGAATTTTCGCTCGAAGGGGCAAAAAGCAATCGCAGCGCCATCGGCGGGCAGATTACTCTTTATTGGAACGGCAAAGAACAGTTGCAGCAGGTCTCCGGAGGCAACGGTTTTGCCTCACAGAATGACCGCCGTGTGCATTTTGGGCTGGGCAAAAATCCGCAGATCGAAAAAGCAGTGATTCGCTGGCCTTCGGGAGCCGTGCAGACGCTCAATAATCTCGTGCCCGATCGCCTCTACATTGTGAAGGAACCGTCATGAGCCAGCCGACGACGCAAACTCAACCGCCACTGCCTGAAAAGGCAGCCAGGGCGCAGTTCCGCGGGTGGACTCCTCTTTCCAGCCGCCTCAATCCATTCCTGCCGCCTCTCTTCATCACGCTCATTCTGCTCATCGGCAACCTTTCTTTTGGCATTCTTGAGAGCTACTCGAAGACGCTGCTGGCCATTGTCACTGCCATGACGGCCGAGATGGTGCTGGGCCGCATTTTTCTGCGCAAGTGGCCGCATCCGGCCAGCGCTTACATCAGCGGCATCAGCGTGGGGATTCTGCTGCGCTCGCCGGCCTTCTGGCCTTATGCGCTGTGCAGCGCGCTCTCCATCACTTCGAAGTATGCCCTGCGTTTTCGCAACCGGCATATCTGGAACCCATCCAACTTCGGCATATGCGCCATGCTGATTCTTGCATCCCAGTCCGTGGCTTCGCTCAGTATTCAGTGGGGCAACAACCTTGCTTCGCTCATCGTTATCTGGGTTCTGGGCACAGTTATTGTGCTGCGTGCGCGCCGCCTCCACATCACGCTTACTTATGTTGTGTGCTTCGTCGCGTTATCATTTTTGCGCGCGCACATTACCGGCGATCCGTGGCAGGCGGAGATTTCGCCGATCACCGGCCCCATGTATCAGCTCTTCATCTTCTTCATGATCACAGACCCGAAGACGACAGTACGCTCAGTCAGGGGCCAGTGTATTGTTGCTGTCGCCGTTGCGGTACTCGAATTTTTCTTCCGCCTCAACAGCAGTATTTATGCGCCTCTCTATGCGCTTTTCTGGATTGGCCCAGCAGCATTGTTCATTGAAATGTGGATCGATTCGCGCCGCGGACGCGCCATCAGCACACCCTTGATCGGCAATCAGAAAGCGGTCCGCGCTTAGCCTGCCTATGTCCTCGATCTCCCTTCGTAGCTTATCCTCGCGTTTTGCGTCGGTAATTTTTCTGTCGGTGCTCGCAGGCATTCCGCTCTGTGGCTGTAAGCCGAAACCGGCTCCGCAGACCGAGCAGAGCGGCATGACCCAACCGGCTCCAACGGAATCTGCTCACGTGATATCGGCACAGCCTGTAGCAACGCGCCCAAGTGGCGCCATCACATTCACAGATGTAACCGCACAGGCCGGCATTCACTTCAGGCACAACAGCGGCGCCTATGGGGCAAAGTATCTGCCCGAAACCATGGGAAGCGGCGTTTGCATTCTTGATTACGATAACGATGGCTGGCAGGACATCCTATTCGTGAACTCGATGGATTGGCCGGGCCACACAACAAATAAGTCGTATCCAGCGCTCTATCACAATAATCACGACGGCACATTTACCGACGTCACGCGCCAGGCAGGCCTTGACATCGAGATGTATGGCATGGGCTGCGCCGTTGGAGATTTCGACAACGATGGCTACGACGATATCTACATTACGGCACTCGGTAGCAGCCACCTCTTCCGCAATCTGCGCAACGGCAAGTTTGCTGATATTGCAGCCAGGGCCGGCGTGGCTGACTCAGGCTTCCCGACCGGCGCTGTCTGGTTTGACTACGACAACGATGGGCGCCTCGATCTCTATGTCGCACACTATGTCGAGTGGTCTCAACAGACCGATCAGTTCTGCTCTCTCGACGGCAAGCACAAATCATATTGCACTCCTGAGGCCTATAAAGGGCAGAGTGCGCATCTCTTCCATAACCTTGGCAACGGAAGGTTTGAAGATGTGACTAAGCGCGCCGGTCTCTACGATCCGAGCAGCAAATCGCTCGGCATCGCACTGCTCGATTACGACAATGACGGCTGGCTCGATCTGCTCGTAACCAACGACACACAGGCCAACAAGCTCTATCACAACAACCACAACGGAACATTCTCTGAGGCTGGTTTTGCCGCCGGCGTTGCCTATAGCGATGCGGGCCGCGCACGCGCCGGCATGGGCACCGATGCGGGCGATTATGATGGCTCAGGCGGACAGAGTCTAGTAATCGGCAACTTTACCGATGAGAGCATATCGCTCTATCACAATGATGGCGAGGGACTCTTTACCGATCAGGCAGCAACGGCAGGCATCGCCGCACCCTCAGCACAGTCGCTCACCTTTGGCTGCTTCTTCTTCGACTACGATCTCGATGGCCGCCTTGACATCTTTGCTGCGGATGGCCACGTTGCTGACGACATCAGCATTGTGCGCCCCAATCTGCACTATGCTGAACCGCCGCTACTCTTTCGCAATCTTGGCGCTGGCAAGTTTGCAGAGGTCTCTGCAAGCCTAGGCGCTGCACTGCAACGGCCGATGGTTGCGCGCGGCGCTGCTTATGTAGACTTCGACAACGACGGCGACCTCGATCTTGTTGTGAACACCAACAACGGCCCCGCGCGTCTGTTCCGCAATGACAACGGCAACCGCAACGACCTGCTGCGTGTAAAGCTCGTCGGCACAAAGTCCAACCGAGATGCGGTTGGCGCGAAAGTCACGCTGACGGCGACGGGAGGTATGCGACAGCTTGCGATGGTCAAGTCTGGCTCAAGCTATCTTTCGCAGAGCGAACTACCACTGACTTTTGGCCTTGGAAAACCCGGGACGATCAAAGACGTTGACCTTGAGATTGCGTGGCCCAGCGGGCGCAAAGAATCGGTGCAGCACGTCACTGCCGATCAGTCTGTTGTGATTGAAGAGGGCAAAGGAATCGTTTCTTCGCAGCCGATTGCGTTTACTCCCGCAGCGAAGCCATAGCGGTATTCGCTGCCGATTCAGGATAAAAGCCGCAGCGCTGCAGCAGTGCATTCACTTCTTCGGGGCTTGTATTCAACTTCCCTGCTGCGTTGAGCAAGTCGTCAGAGTCCACAGGATACCAGTTGCGCCGCGCCGACTGGCCCAGGCCTGCGACGTTGAACGGCTTAATCTCTGCAAGAATCTCCGCGATAAGTTCACGTGACTCGCCGGGGGTGAGCTTTTGCCGCGCTCGTGCACAAAGACGTGCGCGTGCCGGGTCAAACTGCGGATGCGTGCAGAGAAGAAAGGACGCCGCCAGTTGCGGCTTGCACAACCGTCGGGCAGACTCGGAGAAGCTGGCAGCAGCAAAGTAGAGCAGCGAGAGTGCAACGAACACATCAAAGTTGGTCATGTTCGCGTAAAGCGCTCCAATCAGCTGCGCCGTCGCCAGCAGTTCATCGTCTGTTCGCGCAGCGTAATTCTGCAGCCTCGCGCCGAAATGTTTTTTGCCCCAGGCTTGTTCAATGATCTCCGCTAGCCGAGTTACGCCTAGTAGCGTAAGCGGAAAACCTGTCGAGAGCAGAGGATCAACAAAGCCCGCGGCCGATGGCAGCATTGCCCATCGCTCGCCCGCAATCGTCGCACTGCGGAAAGCGAGCCGCGGCAGATGCGTAAAGGGACGCTCAGCGCGTGCATCGGCAAACTGCGACCGCAAAGCTGGAATACGTTCGAGCAGCCGATTCCATGCAGGCGCACCTTCTGAGAAGCGCATCCGAGCAGCCAACTCATCCGTTGCCGCCACACCAGCACTGGTGATTCCATTATTGAACTGCAGCACCCAAACCCATCCGCCGTTGAACACATGATGCACGGCAGCATTGTCGATTGGATACGGCGGTTGCTCATCCGTGCGGCTGTACGCAGTTTCTGCGAGCCTGCCCACACCGGAAAAATGACTGTACAGGCTCTGCGTGGCCGGATAGTCGGGCAGTTCAGCTTCACCTAACGCCAAAGCGCAATGCAGAAATCCGCGCGGGCCGGTGGCATCAACGACGAATTGCGCTTGAAATTCCATGGAGCGGCCATCGCGCTCGCCACGCAGTGTGATTCCCTGTCCGTCATCATCCAATGCACGCAGCGCAACACGGTCAAAGTAGTCGACGCCCTGCTTCTCTGCTTCTTTGACAAGAAAGGAATCGAAGTCGGCTCGATACCAGTGCGTATCAGCGATCTCGTCATGCGGGCTGGCCGCAACAAGCAGTTGATCGCGGCGTTCACGGTCAAAAGAAGACGCGTTATTCAAGTCATGATGATGAAAAGTAAATCCGCGCTTGAGGCCGCAGGCAATCTCAGGATGCGTACGCTGCCAGCTTCCCCACTTTGCCAGCGGCCTGAGTGACGGCAGGTCGTAATGCTCGCACAATTCCTCAAGAAGAAGATTGGCAAGCGGCGTCGACGATTCTCCAATAACTACGCGCGGATGCGTGCCCTTCTCAATCAGTACAACCGAGCGGCCAAGGCGGCGCGCGATCATCGCCAGCAGCGATCCGGCAAAGCCCGATCCCACAACTGCCAAGTCATATCTCGAGTTCATTGACTGTGCTCACATTGTTCGCATTGCACTTGTGCCGGAACTCTCTGCTCATGGTTCATAGTACGCAGCCGAGCGATACGCTGCTCGCGGCACGCAACGCATCTTGGCCATGCTTGCGCATCCCATAGATCGGCGAAGACCCTGCCCTGGGGAAGCGATATTCCATACTCGACTGCGGCTTCGAGCGTCTTCAAGGCAGGTGGAGAAAAATCGCCCATTGCCGCAAGCTCGTCTATCGCGCCGTTGCCACCGCGCGTGGGAATCAGCACCGCCGCGGTTGCCCCGCAATCGAAGGCGAAGTCCAGCGAGCGTGCAGCCCATTCAACCGCATCTTCTTCGCGCATGAACGGCGGTTTAATGAGAATAAAGACGCGCAGATCAATCTCGTTTTTACGCAGGAATTGCGCAGTTTTTGCGAACATCTCGAGCGTCATGCGTTTGTTGAGACGCGCAAGAATCTCCGGATGCACGGTCTCCAGGCCCATTGCAACTTCAAGCTTTCCCGTGAGCAAATTCCTGAAGCGGACAGACGATTCATTCACCAGCGCCGGATGGCACTCGACGATTACGCGCTCGAATGAGCTGACCCGCTCCGCAATTGTTCGATAATCCTCGACAGGAATTGCATGAGGATCGAAAAAGCTGCCACTGTTGTAGAGCTTGATCTGGTGTGCTGCAGGCAAGTGCTCCAGTGCGTAGTCGATCTGCCGCGGGATTGAGCCTGCGGGCGTCGTTTCCACGAGCGTGTTGCGCCAAAGGTCGCACATCAGGCAGCGCCAAGGACATTCGCGATTGGTAAGGAATATCGTTGCCGTTGGTGCAATCTCTCCCGCAGCGGTGCGTTCATGCTCAACAAAAAATGCGTGCGGGCGCGAGGGATCAACAGTATTCCGCTCGCCTCTCCGCGCAACGATCCACGCATCGCGCTCGCGAGTGGTCTCAGGATACGCGGACAGTAACTGCAACATCACTGGTAAAACGAGAGGAACTGCTTGCGGTACTCGGTTTCGTGGAACGGCAGACGCCGGCGCAACGAGTCCTCAGAAAGCGCGCCGTGCTGAAAGCGGCGCTTGGTGAATACCGGCATCCTGAGACCCGTAACAGCTTCGACACCACGCGAGACCACTTCGCCTTTGAGCGCATAGAGGCGATCGACATCGTAGTTCGTAAGCTCGCTAAACGGAATTGCTTCTGCGACTGCGATCACGCAGGGCATTGTGTACGGGCTGAAGCCGGAAAAGCCGTAATGCTTTGCCGTTGCATAGGTGCGCACATAGGAGCGGCTGAGACCCCCGCTGTATGTCAGCGAGTGCTTGATTTTACCAACGCCCCAGCCTTCCTGATAGAGCATGGGGTTGTTGATCACACTGCGAATCGTAAGCTCCGGATTGGCTTCGATTGGATAGTCCTTGAGATTCTCGTCGCCGCCGTCGCCATCGATGAGATAGCGCCAGTCGGGATAGCGTGCGCGAATGCCTTTGGCGAGCGCGAGCGCCATGGATGCCGATTCGATATCGAGCGGCTTGTAGTCTTCCACAACGCGAATGGTTTCGCCTGCATTGAGCAACGATGCATCGCCCTCGATGGGCTCGAGAAAGAGCGCGAGCCCAAGTTGTTCGAGGAATGACCGTGCTTGCTGCAGATCAGGACCGTCACCCATGTCGAGCACGAAGGCCTTGAACCGACTCGGATCCATCCCCAGCTTACGGATCACATGATACACAGTGAGGAACACGCTGCCGCTGTCAATGCCGCCTGAGAAGCACGCGCCGATTGGCTCATTCTGCGGAATGGAGCGCAGCCACTCGGCAATCTCCTCCGCCAGCGCGGAGATGTACGCCCGGCCAATCACATCGATATCGGCCGGGAGCCGATCACTACCCGGCGTGAAGAATCGCGTATAGACCGGATCTGGATCGGGACAGCCGATTAGCTGCAACTCGATGACGTGATGCGCGGGCACCATGCGCGTATAGTCTGGCCTGAACTGGTCTGCAAGCCCTTCGCTTTTGAGCCAGTTGTAAATTGCATCGATACGGTCGGAGACAATAAGAGCGGGACCGTCTTTGCGCTTGGCAAGGAAGTAGCGCAATGGCCGGTCGAGCGAGCGGGCCATGCGCACTGTTTTGCCGCGCTTGGCCAGCAATGCAAACGAGCCGTGAATACGGTTAACCGCTTCGGCTGGACCGTCGAGCACGAGCGCGCGCGCATCATCCGCGCTCATATTGTAGATGTGATTTGATGCCGGCTCCGTCAGGTCGACGACTCGCTCAAGATACTCGCCCACAGCTCCCTCGATGATGCATGCACTCGCGCATTCCGCGCGCTGTGCATCGACAGTGCGATTGTACAACTTCCTGCGTTTGCCCGGCTCCATTTATCTGGATGATGTTGTGGAGGACTGCAAAAACGCCGCAGGAAGACGCGTCGATTGTCGTATAGTCAGAAGTATCATGCGCAGCGGATGGCGAGGGAAATGTGGCGGAATCAGCATTGTTCTGCTCGCAGCCATCGGCCGCTTTCATGGACAGCAAGCGGGGCATCCCACGCCGGCACCACCCCCGCCGGGGGCAAAGTCTCCGCAATGCTCAGGCCGGCCCATTCCACGCCTAGATGATGTGACGGCGGAGACGGGCATCAACTTTTCTCACGCTTCATCGGCAGACAAGCGATACATCTTCGATTCCATGAGCGGCGGGGTTATCGTGATCGACTACGACCGCGACGGATGGCCAGACCTCTACTTCACCAATGCGCCGTCAGTGGATATGGCGCTCGCGGGCAAGACGAGCCTGGGCGCGCTCTATCACAATAATCACGACGGAACATTTACCAATGTGACTGAGAAGGTCGGACTGACCAAGCCCTGCCTGGCGATGGGTGGCGCCGTGGGCGACTATGACAACGACGGATGGCCTGATCTTTACATCACATGCCTAGGCGGCAACATGCTCTATCACAACAATGGCGGCGGCACGTTTACCGATGTGACGGCAAAGGCAGGAGTGAGCGACGGCCGTTGGTCTTCAGGCGCGGCCTTTGGCGACTATGACGGCGATGGATTTGCCGATCTGATGGTTGCCAATTACGTCGACTTTCATCTCGACGATCTGCCGCAGTTTGGCAGCGCGCCTAACTGCAAATATCGCGGAGTCGATGTGCAGTGCGGGCCGCGTGGACTGAAAGGCGCGGGTGACTCGCTCTTTCACAACAATGGCGACGGCACGTTTACGCAGGTGGCCAAGCAGGCGGGCGTGAGTAATCCGAATGGATATTACGGGCTCGGCGTGGTGTGGGAGGACTTCAACGACAGCGGCAAGCTCGACATCTACGCCGCGAACGATTCTACACCGAATTTTCTTTATCGCAACCTGGGCAACGGAAAGTTTGAGGAGATTGGGTACGAGTCGGGAACTGCACTCAGCAATGACGGCTCAGAGCAGGCTTCGATGGGCGTCTCGGTGGGCGACTACAACCATACCGGACGGCCTTCGCTTTACGTGACTAACTTTGAGGACGAAAACAACGATCTCTATCGCAACGAAGGCGACTGGAATTTTT
Organism: Occallatibacter sp.; assembly: GCA_035546015.1. Classification (GTDB taxonomy): domain Bacteria; phylum Acidobacteriota; class Terriglobia; order Terriglobales; family Acidobacteriaceae; genus Telmatobacter. The sequence continues at coordinate 15,679 of DASZXD010000191.1, read as the reverse complement.
CAGAAGAGTCGTTTCAGTCAGGCTTGGCTATGTCCTCATTACCGTGGGTCAAGTGGGGCACAGCGTTTGTCGATCTGGATAACGATGGGTGGCTCGATCTGATTACTGTTACCGGGCATGTGTATCCGCAGATGAACTCGCTGCCCTTCGATCCTGGGTATCGCCAGCCCACGATTCTGAACATGAACCAGAAGAACGGCTCGTTCTGCGATGCGAGCACGCAGGCTGGCACAGCGTTGAATGAGAAGCGCGTTTCGCGGGGCCTTGCAGTCGCCGATCTGTTTAATGATGGCAACATGGACGTGATCGTCAACAATCTCGATGGCCAGCCGACGATCCTGAGGAATCGCGGTATCCACGGCCAGCACTGGGTAAGCTTTGAGTTGGCGGGGACGAAAAGCAATCGGCTCGCACTAAATGCGCGCGTAAAAATTGTTGCCGGCGGCATGACGCAGACAGGCGATGTGCTGAGCGGCGGAAGCTATTTATCGCAAAATGACCTGCGGGTGCACTTCGGCCTTGGCTCGGCCACAAAGATTGACAGCGTGGAGATTCACTGGCCCTCAGGAGCTGTGGATCACATCGGGGCCATCGCAGCCGATCACTACTACGCGGTGCTTGAGGGGCAGGGCATAGTTTCTGCAGAACAGATCAGGCCTGCGTTCAAAATTCATGCCTCACATATGGTTCCACAAGACTCCTCGCAATAACGGCTCACGGGTGATGGCTCTCTTCGGCAGGTGTTGATTTTGTCTGTGCAGCTTCAAGCCGTTCGTAGAGTTGCCTCTCTTTCGCCGCTTCGGCATTTCGCAAGGCCTTTTCATAGGCTACGGCAAGCTCGCGATGATAGCGCGGTTCGGTAGGGCCGAGCTCTGCTGCGGCCTGCAGGTCGGGAATGGCTGCAGCCGTGTCGCCGGTTTCGAACTCCAGCTTGCCCAAATCATAGCGTGCCTCAGAGTCGTGGTTATTGATCTTCAACGCTACGCGCAGCTCGGCAATGGCCTTCTGCTGCTCACCCTGGAGCGCCAGGGCCTCGCCGTAACTGCGGTGCACATCGGGGATTTCGGGATGCGCTGCTGCGAGCGATGCAAGGCGCTCTTCGCCCTGTTGCAACCGGCCGATCTTCACCAGTGACTCGGCATAGATATATTGCATCTGCGGAATAGACGCAATCTGGGGTTCAACGTCCTTTAGGGTCTCGATGCAGCCGCTGTAATTCTGCGTCATGAACTGGCTCATGGCCAGAGCACCGCGAATGCCTGCATCCTGAGGATGCGTGTTGATATAGCGTGAGAGAGGTGTAATCGCGTCAGCCCATTTCGACGCCATGAAGGCAGCACGGCCAAGGTTGAGATCGAGCCCATCGAGCGCGGGATTCCAGGCGCCAGCACGCTCGAAGTCATGGAGTGCATCGGCATAATCGGCGCTCGTGGCAGCAATAGCGCCGAGATTGTTGTAACTGTCGGCGATGGCCGGCGCGATGCGTTTTTCAAAGGCATCGAACTCATGCGCAGCTACGGGATCGGATTTGGTCTGCATTGTATGCGCAGCCGAGCCGTTGCCTGAGGGAGAAACTGGGACAACTGGCTCAGCATTGTTCTGCAGAAGGCCAGCGAGTTCATTCTTGTCCTTGGACAAGCCGCTGTTTGCAAACGAGCGGGCAATTTCCATCTCAGCGCGCGCTTGTTTCTCCTCGTGCTCCTGCATCAGCAGGCGGCCAAGCAGATAGTGGGCCTTCTGGATCTGATAGCGGTTGCGAGAAGGATCTGTGGTGAGCCGAATGGCCTCACGCAGCGCGGTCTCCGCGTCGGATGCGTGACCGTTGTCATAGTACATCTGACCAAGATAAAGAAACGCGTCGGGATTAGCAGGGTTCAACGCCGCCGCGCGTTTGAGATAACGCTCTGCCTCGTCATATTGATGCTGCGACGTGGCGATTTTTCCCAACGCAGCATAGGCGAGAAAGTCATGCGGCGAAACTTCGAGCTCCTTTTTGAGCTCTGCGACCGCTTCCTTCACAGTTGCATCGTCCTGGCTGGTAAGGAGGAGCGTTGCGGCCAGCGAGTAATGCGCACCGGGGAGGCGCGCGTTTTCTGCAATTGCTCTGCGGAACTCGACTACGGCTCGTGGGGCAAAGTCGGAGTTGCCGTAGGCGCGGCCGAAGTCCATATGGAGTTCGGGGCTATCGCCAAAGGAGTGCTGCATCTCGCCGAAGAGCTGCGCTGCGCATTTTTCGTCGTCCAGGTCCAGGCATACAACTGCCAGGTCGTAAGCATTTACGAAGCTTGCATCCAGCGCAACGGCTGTCTCCAGTTCTTTGCGCGCCTGCTGAAGCTGATTCATCTTGTGGAGCGCGCGGCCGAGGATCTGGTGTGCCTCTGCAATGTCCTGCATGTTGCCCGCAGCTTCTTTGATCAGTGCGCGAGCTAGCGTTTCCGCGCGCGGATAATCACCGGCCAGCAAAGCTGCCCGTGCGTACTCCCGCTGCAACGCCGCCGAGTCGGGAGCCATGGCCAAAGCTTCGTCATAGAGCGATGTAGCCTTGACATAGTCGCCGAGTTGCGCGCGGTCCGTCGCAAGCTGGCCGAGAGCATCCCCGAGAAACACGCGATACTCGTTGGCAGCTCTATCGAGTTGCCCCTCCCGCTGGAAGTTCATCGCAGCATCGTAAAACTCCTTCAATGTCGAACCACTGCCCGAAGCATCGGCTTGCACACTTTGGCCCCTCGCCTGTGGCGCTGCAGATACGCAAAGAGGCGCGAGGGTTGCGACAAGAAGGAGCTTGCGATGAATCGGCATTGTAGAGCGGCTCGTGAATATTATCGGTCTTTGAGGCTGCGTCGAGCCATTGGAACAGAAGAGCGCAGGTCTGATTGATCGTGCCGCAGCGTCAGAATTCCAAAATCGTGCAGTGAAAAAAAGAATGGAAGGCGGCAGGAGCAACCGCCTTCCAAAGTTTGCGGTGGAAAGAACCTAGAAGGAATACTTCACGTCCAACTCGATAACGCGGGCGTATGGCAGTTGCGACCGCACCGTCATCACGCCAAATGCGTTCGCGCCTGTGGACCCTTGATTAAAGTTCGGCGTGATCGCTTTGGAGTTGTAGTCCACGTTGTAGCCGATCGAGTAGTAGTTGCTGCCAGCGAACTCGAGCAGAGCATGGTTCAGCCAATCAAATGCGCTGGCCCGGATCTGCACGTTCTGGTTTTCGTGAATGTGGAATGTTCTATAGAGCGCCAGATCGTTGTCGAAATATGGCGTGGCACTCATATAAGGAAATTTCTGCCCGCCTTGCGTTCCCACTGCCGGAGCGTTGAAGCATTTTCCGTTCAGCACCTGATGGGTGGCCAGGCCGCTTGTCGGATTGCAGGTAAGCACCGGGAGAATCGGAACATTCTCGTCCGTACCGAAGTAGGTCGCACTTCCGATGCCGCTGGTGATTCCTGTGTCCTTCGCGAGGCCGTTAGAGCTCGGGTCGGCCGGCAGGTTAATGTAACTCAGTCCCATGCCAAAGTTCGGAACACCATTCCCGAGGGCAGCCGGGATGTAACCGCCCTTCTGCCAAGTCGAGATGCCCGAGATTGTCCAGCCACTACCCAACTGATTCAGCAATTCGCTGCCGTAGTGGAGCGTGCCGCTGTTGTAGGTATACGAAGCATTCAGGACCAGTGGCCGGTCAATCGCGGGCGGACCGTAGTTATTGCGGATATTGTACGGATCAGCCTGCAAGGATGTGGCCAATGTCTTGGACCAAGTGGCATTGAGGTTGAATGTGAGGCGTCCCGAGGTCTTAATCCACGACCCCTGCAACGCGTTGTAGTTCCCATACCCGATGTTCTGGATCATGTAGACACCGGACGTACCGTACGCAACGTTATACGGGTGGTAGTCGGCGAGTGTGTTCCCCTGCGTTCCGAGAACGTTCGTTCCGTATTTGGTGCAGGTAAAGTTAGAGAGGTTCGGATCGCATGTTACGTTTTCGGGGTTGGCGGCAGTGTGACCGGTTACCGGATCTGGTTGGAATAGCGCCCCTTTCGGCGTCTTGTTCTGATTGGCCAACTCACTGAAGTTGCTGCCCTCGATATCTTCTCCGTCGTCGACAAGCTGGCTGGTCTTGCTTCCCACGTAGGAGATTTCGAACTGCGTATTCCAGGGTAGCCTCTGGTCTATGGTCACGTTGTATGACTGCGTCATCGGCTGTCCGTAGTCAGTCGGATCCAGGCCGGTCTGTCCGGCTTGCGGTCCGCATGGTGCAGGCCTGGTCGCCGATGGGCAGGCGGTGTATGCCAGATTGTGAATGTTCTGCAGTTGCAGGCGATGCCCACCCGAAAATGGATATCCCAATACGTGTTGAGCAGACTGCAATGCCCCCTGAATCGTGTTGACCTGAGTCACAAAGCGATATAAGCCCCATCCACCGCGAATCACGGTATTGCCCTTGCCAAACAGGTCATAGGAGGCGCCGAAGCGCGGATCAGGATAGACGAAGCGGTTGGGTTGACCGCTCAAAGGAACTCCGGCGTCAATCGCGTGCCAGTAGAATCCAGGAGCATATTTGCCGTTGGAGTAATCCGATAGAACCCGACTGGGATAGAAGACCGGTACACCGGTCTTGCCGCGATCATACCAGTGACCCACATGCTCCAGACGCATACCCAACTCGACGTTCAGTCTCGGCGTAACCTTCCATGTGTCGTCCACGAAGGCAGCCGTCGACATCTCGGCCAGATCCTGAATCGGCGCTGCGTTGTTCTCAGCGTAGTTGGATGCAACACCGTTGACAAAGTTCGCTGTTGCGTTGCGCGGCGAACCAATCGCGGTATTGCCCGTGTTGACGAGGTCCGGGCTCTGCCCTGCGGCGAAGCTCAGATCGCCATCCAGATAGCTGGAGAACGTGCTTTGGAAGTTATCCGTAGTTTGTGTGAATCCGCCAAACTTGATCTCGTGACGTCCCCACACCTTGGTCACCGTAAGAGCAAACTGCGGCGCTTCCTTCTTCACCGCATACTGCCCCTTCGGGTTCTCGAAGATCGAGTCCTGTGAAAAGTCCGGGAAGGTTTCATTGCCGGCGCTGCCGTATGCGGGAATATTCAGAGAGCCAAGCGACTGACCAGCAGAAAGTGGAAAGACCTTGCCGTAGCTGTCCGGATAGCCCAAAGTGCTTCTTTCCGCGGCTTTGGGATCTGGCTCAGTGAACGGGTAGCTGCCGTAGGCCCATGCGGCCATAAAGTCCGCAGTGGTGGTCGAATTGAAGTTGTGCACGATGTGGCCGGCTATGGTCTTGCCGTAGGAATTCTCCGGCTCACCGCCGCCCGGATATGGGATTGCATTGCCCGGCGTCCAGTAGAGGTGCGCGCCGTTGCCTTGCGCGAGCTGCGAGCTATATGCCTGTTGGTAGGAACCATAGATCTTTGTGTTGTCGCCCAACTGATAATCAAGACGAGCGCGATAGATCCAGCCGTTGTTGATATTCACGATCGGCTGATAGTAGTTCTGCCCCTGCGGAGTCTTTGCCGGATTCGCGTTGGCCTTGGGCCAGATTTTGGCCAGAGCCGCCGAGCCGGGATCGAGGAACCCGGCAGGGAACTTCTGTCCCGCTGTCGTGTAGTAGGTGGTTGTTCCTATGGTGACTTGCCCGGTCTCAACCGAGGCCGGCATGGTGTAGGTCGTGGCTCCATTGGCGAGGACCGTTCCGCCAAGGTCGGCGCACCAGGAACCTCCTGGATAGCCGCCTGGAGGCGCGCCACCGTGGGGACCGTTCGATGAATAGAAGCCATTCGGACAAAGGGCCTGATTGTCGGGGTTGTCCATGCTGAAGTCGCCCTGCATCATCTCAGGGGTGGGAATATAGGAACTCAGAATGTTCTGGTTGCCCTGGTTCTGCAGCCACCGCTCGTAACCGCCCCAGAACAGAAGATGCTTGTGCGTCCCGGGAACCGGACCGCCAAAACTGCCACCCGGATAGTAGTAATGCTGCGGACCGAGCGCTACGCCGTTGTGCTTTTGCTGCCAGCCATTCGCATTCAGCACGCTATTGCGGGCGTTGAAGTAGGCATCGCCGTGATAGTTTGCGCTGCCAGATTTACTGATTGTACTGACGACCACCGGACCGAATGGCTGGTCGGCGCTGAGGTTCGAGGCTTGCACGCTCACTTCCGCCGTCATCTCAGGATCAATGATCGTGAGTGATGAAGCCATGTTTCCGACGTCGATCATGTCGGCACCGTCAGACAGAATTGCCGTGCCGCCGCGGTTCACGGCGCCATTGATGTTATAACCGTTGCCAATTGCGCTCTCGTCGACCGTAATGTTCAAGTCGCTAAACATCGGACTGGTATTCGTGAGCCCGCCCGACACCACGGTCGTTCCGGGCAGTACTCTCAGCAGCTCTGAGGTGTCGCGGCCCGCTAAAGCCAGGTTTTCGATGTCCGCACTGCTCAAAACGTCGATCTTCTGACCGTTCTCGACGGGGATCATCTCAGCAGTTGCAGAGACCGTTACTGTTTGAGTAGCCTCACCCACATTCAGACTCAAAGCCGGCATGGCCCGATTGTCTCCTGCGTGCAATACGATGCCGGAGACGGCAGTCGACTTAAATCCCTTGGCAGACGCCTTGATGTCATATGCGCCGGGAACCAGCGAGGGAAACGCGTAGAGGCCAGCTGCATTGGTCTGCTCCACGCGGCTCTGCTGCGTTGCTTCGTTGGTGAGCGTAACCTGCGCCCCTGGGATCACTCCTCCCGACGTGTCCTGGACAGTTCCGGTAAGAGTCGCGGTGACCTGTGCACGCGCAGCCGCGGTTGAGAAAAATCCCAGAACCGCTAATCCGATGAGCGGGAGAAGAGCCGGCCAGAAACCCAGCCGTCTGCGACCCCGCGCTTTACTTTCGTGTCTTTTGCCATTGCATGCCAATCTTTTTCTCGCCGCGGCATGCGCATTGAATTCAATTCGCGTCATTGTGACCTCCCTGCAGGTGTGCCCGGCCTTGGCGGGGACTGTAGTCCGGTCGGACGTGTCGATTGGCCGTTTCCGATAGATATCCGGTTTTCGACGTGGCACGAAATATATGCAGCAGCAAAAACGGCTGTCAACAGGAAAAATTCAAGAAAAGCGATTTATTTAAGGATATTTGACTACTCATACACGTCCTGTGACCCGTCTATGACCTTAGCGGTCTAATTAGTAAATCGACTTATCTAGAACTATTTATTCGAGTTCCGTATTTACCTGGGGATTGCGCCTGCTGTGAGCAAAAAACGCTGTCATGGACCGTCCGTGACGGTCATTTGCTGATTGTGCGCGATCTAACTTCTGGGAATTCTTCACCTACTTTTGAGCGGATTTCGAAGCAGCGTAGCGAAGACGGAGTCTGCAAATCCACCCCAAGTCAGGAAGCGCTCTCAGCCTATCCGCGGAAAAATCAGGCCTTTGCCCCAACGGGTGAGTTAAAGTAAACACAATGCCCTGCGTGATATACTCCTCTCCGGTCGCGAGAGGATGGCGATGTTGACTCAGGACGGGCAGGCGGGAGAGATGGCTGCAGGCGCATCCAACTCCGCCTTCATTCCGGGCACGGACCAGGAACGCGAAGAGGTGCGGAGCCAGCTCCAGCGGATTCTGAGCAGTCCGGTCTTCCAGAACAGCAAACGGTATGCTGCAGTCCTCAAATATATAGTGGATCAGACGCTGGAGGGAGCCGGCGACCGACTCAAAGAGCGCACCATCGGCATCGAGGTCTTTCAGCGCGCCCCTGACTACGACACGTCGACCGACCACGCTGTGCGCAGCGCGGTTGCCGAGGTGCGCAAGCGGCTGGCTCAGTACTACCAGCAGGCTCCGCGCGACAGGCTCCGGATTGAAGTGCAGCCGGGCTCATATATGCCACAGTTTCGGCGGGTCGATGAGCCTCTTCCCTTTGCCACGCCAGCCGCGCAGCCGGCGCCCGTTGCCATCGAAAGCACAGCCGGTGCAGCCGCCGGCGAACCCCACCGTAGATTTCACGCAGGATGGCTGCTTGCAACCTGCCTTCTCGCGGTGGCCATGGCTGTTACGGCCTGGTACTTTTTGCGCTCACGCGATACCTACGACAAGTTCTGGAATCCGATCCTCTCCTCGCACTCGCCGGTTTTGCTCTGCATTGGCAATGTGGAGGGTGGACGCAGGCCGCCGGAGGAGACGCCGGTGCTGAGCCCAACGATGCCACTCAGCGACTTCCACAACTCTCCGGCTGAGACCGTGAATGTCTACGACTCTTTCACGATGGCGAAGTTCGCCGGGCTCGTTGCGGCAAACGGGAAACAGTTCCAGTTTGCATCACAGTCTGACGCAACATTCACAGATCTGCAGAACGGACCGACCATCCTGGTTGGCCTGCTCAACAACAGCTGGACAGAACGCCTGGTTTCCCGGCTGCGGTTTTATGTGGAGCAGCCGACACCGAACCAGGTGAGCATACGCGACCGTAACAATCCGCAGAACCACGACTGGGCCATCGACTACGGCACGCCTTACCTCGACGTTACGAGAGATTACGCGCTTGTGCTGCGGATGGTAGATCCCAAGACCGAGCAGATGGTGGTGGTGGCAGCGGGCATCACGGTGTTTGGCACCACGGCGGCAGCGGACTTCCTTACCAACCGGCATGAGATGAAGAAGCTCGAGGCCATCGCGCCGCCAGGCTGGGAGAACAAAAATATGGAGATTGTTCTCTCAACCGACGTGATCCGCGGCCGATCAGGCCCGGCAACGGTTGTCGCTGCGCAGTTCTGGTAGAGCGAGGCTCATTCCTCGTCAGGCGCACGATGGCGGGCGGCGGGAATCACGATCTCGCGCCTCCCAAAGAAGACTGCATCCAGCGAAAACGCTCCAGGTCCGAGCAAGAAGATAGCGATGGAGAGCAGCATGGGCTCAAGCCCCATGAAGAGCTGGCGGCTGAGATGAATGCCCGAGTTCGCCAAATCTGTTACGAGCCCACACAGACTGAGAGCTGCCTGCAGAATGCCCGCCGCTGGCGTCAGGACCCCCAGCACCAGCGCGACCCCGGCAGCCGCGCCCGTCCATCCTGCAATCATCGGAAAGATGGAGCGCCCACCCGCGCTCACAAGCATGGATACGCCACCAAAGATCGCGCCGAAGCCAACAGACAATCGCAGCAGCAACAGACCTGCACCTGCTTGTCCGCTCGGGAATGAGGACAAGAGTTTTTCCAGTGGAGAGCCTCCGCGGCAATAGCTTATTTAAGCCAAAGAGTAGACTCTCGCTCATCGATTCAACACCCCCAAACGAGTGCTTTTTTTCAGCCTCCCGATCAGTTTTCCATTTCCGCTGCCGCCAGCAGATGTCAGAGATGAATCATCCCGCGGCGCACGGCAATGGCAACCGCTTCAGTGCGGTCGCGGGCTCCAAGCTTTTCCATAATGTGCTTCACGTGGCCCTTCACCGTCTCTTCTGAGATGCAGAGTTGATCAGCGATGTCGATGTTGCGGTTGCCGCCGGCCACTTTGCGCAGCACGTCGAGTTCGCGCTTGCTGAGCTGTTCCTGGCCCAGGTGTTCGGCCAGATGCGCAGCCACTTCCGGCGGAATTACGGTGCGGCCCGTGTGCACTTTGCGTATCGATTCAAGAATGCCTTTGCGGGGCATACTCTTCAGCACGTAGCCACGGGCTCCGGCCTGCATGGCGCGCTGAATCTCGGCGTCACCCTCGAAGGTGGTGAGCATGATGATGCGAGCATCGGAATATTGCTCGCGAATCTCGGCCACTGCGTCTATGCCGCTTTTGTCGGGCAGACGCACGTCCATCAGTGTCACGTCAGGCCGCAACTGGCGATACAAATCGATCGCCTCGGCTGCGCTGGCCGCTTCGCCGGCCAGAATCATGTCGGCCTCATTGCGTATGATGGCGCCGATACCCTCGCGCATCAATGGATGGTCGTCTACGGTCATCACACGAATCTTGCCTGGTTCTTTCATTGCGGCCTCCTGCTGCCATTTGTTTGCATAGTCTTTTCTTTCCTGCCAAAGCTCATCCAGCGTCGCCATCTGTAAACGCCGTCACGATTCGAACTGTCGAAAGCGATTGGGCCCGGTACCGTGAGTTCCACCTCAGTGCCCGCGCCTGTACGGCTGCGCAGCTTGAGCGTTCCGCCAATACTTTCCGCGCGTTCGCGCATGCCAGGCAGTCCCCAATGGCCTTCCCTGCCCGCCTGCAGTACGTCAGGATCGATGCCGCGCCCATCGTCGCGCACCAGCAGGCGGAAGCGGCCCCCGGCATACTCCACCTGCACCTCCACGTGCTGTGCGTTTGCGTGTTTGAACGTGTTGGCAATCGCTTCGCGACCGATGCGATATACCGCCTCGCGGATCGATGGACGCAGGACGCGCGTAGTGCTGTGCGTAACGACGCGATACTCGGTTTTGTCGTCGATCATCAGTTCCTCACCCACGCGCGAGAGAGCGACCTCGAGGCTGCATGCATCGCGCTCCGGCGCGCGCAATCCACGGAGCGCGTTGCGCCCCTCATCCGTCACCTCGCGCATGAGCTGCAGCGCGCGGCGCAGCCTTGGCTTTGCGGGCGAGTTTTCTGGCACCTCGTCTTCCGCCATGTCCACCTGCATGGATGCGCTGAGGAAACCCTGCAGCAACGTGTCGTGCAGCTCCTGCGCAATGCGCGTGCGCTCGGCCAGGCGCTCCTGGAATTTCGTATTCAGCTGCCGCGCCATCTGGTACATGCGCGCTCTATAAAGAGCAAAGACAAGCAGAAGTATCGTTGCGAAACACAGCGTGCGGAACCACCATGTCTCCCAGAAGGCACGCTCAATGGTGAACGGAATGCTCGTCTCCGCACCGTTCCACAGACCTTCGCCTTTCGATGCCACAACGCGGAATCGATATGAGCCCGGTCCTAGATTGCTGAACGTTACCTGCCGGGCCTCACTCGGCGCGCTCCAGTCCGGATCACTGCCGTCGAGCTTGTAGCGAAAGATCACATGCTCTGAAGAAACGAAGGTCATGGCCGCAAAACTGAAGCTGACACTATGCGTACCAGCTGGAATCGTGTTAGGCCTGTGCTCGGGCATCCAGGAATGCCCACCCGCTGCGATCGACTCGACGCGTACATCGAGCGGCTCCGATGTGCTCGCTGTGAGCTGAGGGTGCCCCACAGCGATGCCATGCGTGAGGGCAAGCCACAGCCTTCCGTCTGCATCAACCATGATCGAGCGGTCGCGATTTACGCCATCTACCCACCGCAGGCCGTCTTCGCTCCCATAACTGCGTATGTCGGACTCCGCTACCGATCCGCTCAACAACTGATCACGACTCACGCGCATGATTTGTCCCGAGGTAACGAACCAGATATGTCCCAGGCGGTCATCTGCCATGCCCAGAATCTGGTTGCGAAACGGTTCCGGCGCAGTGCGCAGTACATCCAACCGACTGCCATTGAGAAATGCGAGACCGCGCGCAGTTGCGATCCACAAAACATTGTGTGAATCTACAAAGATTGAAGTCACGTCAGTGGAAGGCAGATTGTCAGTGGCTGCGCTTCTGACCCATTGGCCTTTGGAGAATGAAGCCAGTCCGTTTGGAGTGGCTGCCCAGATGGCGCCATCGTAAGCCTCGGCCAGAGAGTTGATGGCGTCGGCAGGAAGCCCGCTAGAAGTGGTGTAGCTGGTTATCCTGCCATCTTTCAGCCGGCTGACTCCGCCGCTCACCGTGCCTGCCCACACCGAACCGTCGCGCGCACAGAGCAGCGAGTACACACTATTCTGCGCCAACCCTTCGGCAGTGGTGTAGCTTCGTGCGCTTACGTCATTGCCGTTGAGAGTGAGCCTTGTGAGTCCGCCGCTTTGTCGCCCAACCCATATCGAGTCGCCGCTCCCGCTGAGGGAATATACGACGTCGTGATCCAACCCGCCAGCAGTCACACGCTTTACATGCCCGTCGCGCAGCCAGTAGAGCCCACCCGCTCGCGGCGCAAACCATGTTCTGCCATCTGCCGCAGCATAGATGGGCCCATCGATCTCCGCAGGCAGTCCCTGCGCGGACCACCAGCTTTTGAACAGGCCGTCGCGCAACCGCTCGAGCCCGCCTTCGCCGCCATACCAGAGTTCTCCCTCGCGATCGATAAAGATCGCATTCACCTCTTTGCGCGCGCTTGTGCTCAGCAAATCTTCTGAAACAACGCCAGTGGGCGATATACGCAGCAGTCCGCGATCCGAGCCCACCCACAGGTTTCCGGTAAGATCGCTCGCCAGCGCCAGAATCTGCAGATGGGCCAGTTGCTCAGGCAGCCCACGGCGCGTGACGTGCTGGCCATCCCAGAAGTAGATGCCCTGATCGGTGCCAATCCACAGACCGCCGGTAACTGCAGGCTCGATCGCGTTGATCTTGATTGCTGCCAGTTCGGGAATACCGCTGAACGAGTGGCTGCTCTTCATGCGGAACAACCCACCCTCGCTGGTGCCGACCCATACGCTGCCGTCGCGCGTCTCAGCCATGGAGATCACAGTGCCGGGCGACTCCGACGGCTCACAGATCGGAGTCAGATTGCCCTTCCGATAGTTGTAGCCGCGTTTGCCACGCGCCCATAAGAGCATGTCCTGCTCCGGACTCGACATCATCGAGGTCGCGGTGAACTCATCCTGCACGTCGGCAGCAAAGACGTCTTCAAAGTGGCCATCGCGATAGCGCAGCAACTCCGGGCCATTGCTACGAATCCACAGCGTGCCGTCAGCATCCTGCGCCAGGCCCAGCACCGCGCCCAGTGACGGCTCAGTCGAAACAGGCCGGTCCAACAGCATGAATGTGGTTCCGTCAAAGCGCACCAGTCCCTGATCAGTGCCTATCCACAGATAGCCGTCGTTCGACTGGCTGATAGCAAAGATCTCGCCATAGATGAACCCGTTAGCCACACCCCACTTGTCATAGACATATTGCGAAACCTGGCGTTGCGAGTCGAGTGCGCCGGCCCGCTCCGCAAGACAGATGCATGCCACAATAGCGAGCATCCATATCACTATGGATAACCCGCGCAGCATCGGCTCACGGAAGGTACTGAAACTTCTCAATCACAACCTCAGTAGGAACGGCCAGTTTGTTCGTCGAATGGTGAAAATCGTAGAGATCAATGTGCACGGCCTCGCCGGTGTTTTTGGGAATGCCTGAAGTGAATACATGCTCGCTCAGCGGCTTGCCGCCCGCCGGAGACTGGGAACGATAGCTGCTGAACGCGGCCGAGTCGGGTTCCCAACGGAAACTATGCGTGATGGTTCCGTTCGGCACATCGAAGCGGTAGATATTCTGCGGCACATAGTAAGGCTGCACTACGTATTGCGCATTCACCCTCGACGGATTGCCCCACCGGCTGAGCTCAACATCGAGTTCTCGCCGCGTAGCGTCGGTCTGCTCGTCGCCCAGAATGAACAGCCCCTCAACCGCTGAGGGCTCGATGTGCGAGTTGTCCTCTACCACAAACGAATAGGTGCCGTAGCCGAGGCTGCGCGTCAGATAGACCTCGGCACAGGTCCATTGGCCGTTATAGGGACCCATGCGCAGATGGAGATACCCCTTGTCGTCTACCCATGCATTCGAGGGATCGTAGGCATTGGTCTCACCGCCGCGCGCGCTGGCGGCCGTGCGTACACTCCAGTCGTAGCCGCTGAAGTGGATCACCTTCTGCACGACAGGCGCAGCTGGCTTGCCCGGCACTACTTTCACGGCCACCACTCCTTTGCCGGCTACTGGCAGAGCAGCTACCTTGGCGACCGGCTGATAGCCTTGCTCGACCAGCAGCGCGGCATACTCGGTGCCGAGGTGCGTTGCATTCTTCCACGTTCCATCGGGCTGAATCTGCGTGAAAGGATCCTTCACCGTGGGCTGAATCCACCAGTTGCCACCGTGCGCATAAAGCACGATCTGCTGCCCCGGCCCGGCGCCATGCACCGTTCCAGAGATAAACGCCATCTGTGCCGGACCACCTGCATTGGCTATAGGCGCATCGGTAATCTCAACCGATGGCGTGTTCTCATCTTGCCGCCGGCATCCGCAGATTGCGGCGCAAAGCAGGGCTACCAGAATAGGCAACTGGCGGCGCTCGAAACACAAGGCGCGAAAGGAAAGGCTCATTCGTGCTCCGTGCCTGCGGCGATGGCTCAGGCATCGTCTCAATCGGACTGCGTACAACGTGTTTCAAAAACCCGCTGCAGCCCGTCCAGCAACCGCGGGACACGGCGACAAGCAGGGTCTACGGCCTTCGTCGGCCGCATGCGTTATCTATGAAACACACTCAATTGCAAAGCTGTTATCTGCTTTCGGGGAAGCCGACAACCGGGGATACCACACTCAGAATCGCACATTGCCGCAGGAACACAACAGATTTTGTAACCGGCTATTGAGTTGGGACATGTCGATTTATTCTTTCGCAACGGAGCTGCCAGCGAACCCCTCGAAAGTATGCCCCGGCGCCCATCCAATCTGGGTATTAACTGTATACCTGCGGGCGCGAATTTCAAGAGTAGCCATAGTAAACGAAAATGGCGTGGGCACAAGACCCACGCCGCGAAGAGGATTGCAGGTTCCTTCAGAATTCAGCGCGAACCGAGATCTGGCCAGTTCGTGCTCCGCCAAAGTCTGATCCAATGGTGCGGGAAATAAGGCCAAAGCTGGCTGAATCAAGATTCATATTCGGGTCGCCAAGATTTGTGTGGTTGAGCAGGTTGGTGAACGTTCCTTCCGCTCTCACCTTCACGCGCTCGGTCACTGCAAAGCTCTTGCTGAGACCTGCGGAGAGATTGAATAGGCCTGGCCCCTCGATAGAACCGACCTGAGCATTGCCGAAGCGGCCGATAGGCAACGGAACCGGCCCTCGGGCGTTTCCGTTAGCATCGTAGCCTGCGCCCGTCGTGCAGGGATTTCCGGGTGTCCATGCGGAGTAACCGGGGCAAGCAAATGCAGCGGCATTGGTCCAGTTGAGACGATTCTTTCCGTGTGGATTGACGCTTACATCTGAAACAACGTCAGGATGCTGGTTGCGTCCTGGGGGCGACCAGCCAGCTAAGCTCGAACCCAGCCCAACACCAGTTCCGGACGGGTCTCCCTCGCCGCCGGGGAAATACGGAGTCTCGTATGGACCCGACTGCCACGTGAGGATAGAGGTCAACCGCCAGCCGCCTGCCACAAGATCGGCAGCGCGAGAGATATTTGCGCCAAACATCTTGCCGCGGCCGAAAGGCAGATCGTAAAGGAAGGTGGTATTCCAGCGCAGCCTGCGCGTGCCATAGGCATTGCCGAAGTCCGCATGGCGATCGAGCACCGAGGTTGAGCGGCTACCGCCACCTTCGCCGGCGAACCCAGTTCCGGACGGGCCCTGGTTGTCCGCAAGGTTCTTGGCCCAGGTAAACGTCGAGTGGTATTCGAGGCCGTGCTGCAGGCGATGATCGGCTTCAAACTGGAGCGAGTTGTAGCTTTGGTTCGAACCGGTCGCGCGGGTGTTGATTGTTCCCCAGTTCGGGAACCGCCGCGCGGATAGCGGCTGGTTGTAGGCAGAGACAGTCGAGGAGAACGGCAAAGTGTTCTCGTCCGGCGCCCACACAAGCTGATGCGTCTCGGAACCGATGTACGACACGCGCCCTGCATATCCGCCACCGAAGTCATGGTCGATGCTGAATGACCACTGCTCTG
>DASZXD010000190.1:0-16141 GCA_035546015.1 Occallatibacter sp. | reverse complement strand
GTGGTCCCAGGGCTGGCGCCCTGGGCTGTGTTCGAATTCTCCCTGACGGGAGATTTTTTACTGTGGCGGAGGTGGGGGGCTTTCCCACCCTAAACGCAAAGAACGCGTTTAGGATGGCACCTATTTTCGTGCCGGGGCTGGTTTCCAAGACTTAAGACCGCCGACTACTTTTCAGACAGGAGTTTGCTCAATGCTCTTCTTTGCCGGGGCGGAGCATTAAGTCTTTTATGGCCTGGCGGGGGTCTTTGCCTTCGTTGAGGATTTGTTCCATCTGCTCGGTGATGGGCATCTCGATGCTGTGTTTGCGGGCGAGGCCTAAGGCGGCGCGGGTGGTGTGGACGCCTTCTGCCACTTTGCCGCCGAGGCTTTCCAGAATCTCAGGGAGTTTGCGGCCCTGGCCGAGCGCCTGGCCGACCGTCCGGTTGCGGCTGAGAGAGCCGGTACAGGTGAGGACGAGGTCGCCCATGCCGGAGAGGCCGGCGAGGGTTTCGCGGCGTCCTCCGCAGGCGACGGCGAGGCGGGTGATCTCTGCGATGCCGCGGGTGATGAGCGCGGCGGTGGAGTTGTAGCCGAGTCCGACGCCGGCGGCGATGCCGGCAGAGATGGCGATGACGTTTTTGAGTGCGCCGCCGAGCTCGACGCCGGTGACGTCAGAGGACGTGTAGAGGCGGAGGGATTCGGAGGAGAATTCGCGCTGGATGCGGGCGGCGATGGAGCGCTCGCGGAAGGCGATGGTGAGCGCGGTGGGCTGGCCCTGCGCGACTTCCTGGGCGAAGCTGGGGCCGCTCAGGGCGCCGATGGCGAAGCTTCCCTCAGGGGCTAAAGCCCCCTTCGATTCGGCTGAGGGTTTGTACGGGCTAAAGCCCGTACTCTTCACGCTGGAGCCTGTGCCGCGTGTTGCTTCGTGGCTCAGCGAGTCGGCGATGACTTCTGTCATGCGGAGGTAGGTGCGGTCTTCAACGCCTTTGGTGGCGCTGACGACGATCTGGCCGGGGCGGAGATGCGGGCGGAAGCGGGCGAGGGTGGCGCGGAGAAATTCAGAGGGGACGACGGAGACGACGACCTCGGCGCTAGATGCGGAGGCGCAGTCGCCGGTGATGGCGATCTCTTTGGGGAGCGGGAAGCCGGGGAGGAACTGGCGGTTCTCGCCGGCGTCAACAATCTCCTGCGCGGCCTCAGGGCTGTGCGCCCAGAGGGTGATCTGGTGGCCTCTGCGGCGGTGGAGTGCGAGCGCAATGGCGGTTCCCCATGCGCCGGAACCGAGGACGAGGATGCGGCTCATGCGGGCTTTCTGGCTCCGAAGCGGGATTCTGTGCCGGCGAGCAGGCGGCGGATGTTCTGGTGGTGCTTGACGATGATGAGCAGAGCGACGGCGGCCTGTACGGCGAGGAAGAAGACAGGACGGCTGCCGTGGACGAGGAAGTAGGCCAGGACGGGGAAGGCGGCGGCGGCCAAAATCGATCCAAGAGAGACGTAGCGGCTGAGCGCGAGGATGACGACGAAGAGTGCGAAGGCGATAAGCGCTGCGAGCGGCGCAGCGACGAGGAAGACGCCGAATCCGGTGGCGACGCCCTTGCCGCCGCGGAAGTTGAGCCAGGGCGTAAACATGTGCCCCAGGACGGCGCAGAGGGCGGCAAGCGCTTCAGCATTGCGCGGATTCATGGAAGGAATGAGCGCGGCGGCGAGCGCTGCTCCGAGCCAGACGGAGGCGCAGCCTTTGAGGACGTCGAGGAGGAAGGTGGCCGCGCC
Source organism: Occallatibacter sp. (assembly GCA_035546015.1). Classification (GTDB taxonomy): domain Bacteria; phylum Acidobacteriota; class Terriglobia; order Terriglobales; family Acidobacteriaceae; genus Telmatobacter. Next base: position 14,392 of record DASZXD010000190.1, on the reverse strand, counting down.
GAGGCCTTTGCCGCCGGTGCGGAGGACGTTGGTGGCGCCAATATTGCCGCTGCCGACGGAGCGGATGTCCTGCTTGCGGAAGATGCGGACGAGCAAGTAGCCGGTGGGGATGGAGCCCAGCAGAAATGCGGCGGCCGCAATCAGCACGTATGCGAGGGGCATAACGACTGAGTTTAGCAGGTGAGGGTGGGGGAGTTCATGAGCGCTAGATGATGGACTGACGCGCGGAGCGGACCTCAGCGGCGAGCACGGCGAGAATCTTGAGCGCTATAGCGGGATTGGACTTCATGATGGCGAGGAAGTCTCCGCGGGGGAGAAAGGTGACGTGCGCGCTGGTGTGTGCGACGGCGGTGAGCGAGTAAGGCTTGTCGCTGACGACGGCAGGCAGTCCGAGCAGCGAGCCGGTGGTGGCGAGGATGGAGGTGATGGGCTCTCCGGAGGGCGAATGGAGGACGAGCGTGGCCTCGCCGGATTTGAGGATGTAGAGGCCTACGGGGTTGTCGCCCTGGTTGAAGAGGATGCGTTCGGCACGGCAGTCGACCGGGGTGGCGCGGCGGTCAAGCGCCCGGATGAGATCGGGATCTGCGGAAAAGGAAGAAGGATCGATAGGCATTGGTTGCACTCTTGATGAAGGAAATAGGTGCGTCATGTGAGCCTGGGTGCTGATGTTTATGGATAGCATTGCGAAGGCCGGCAGGTTGTGACGCGAGTCACGGGCGGATGTGATGGCGAGAGCCGGAGCGGCGGCAATTAAACTGGTAAATGGAGATGGGAATGGCCGGAATTTTTGCCAAGACGCGGACGACACTGGAGATGATCAAGTGGGAGCACTCGATCTTTGCGCTGCCGTTTGCGCTGACGGCGGCTCTGCTGGCGGCGCATGGAGTGCCGGCGGGGCGGACGCTGGGATGGATCCTGGTGGCCATGGTGGCGGCGCGGTCAGCGGCGATGGCGTTCAACCGCTGGGCGGATGCGGAACTGGATGCGGCGAATCCACGGACGAAGATGCGGGCGATTCCCGCGGGGTTGTTGACGCGGCAGTTTGTGCTGGGGTTCACGCTGGTGGCAACGGCGGTGTTTGTGCTGGCGGCGGGGGAGTTGAATCGCGCGACGCTGTATCTTTCGCCGTTTGTGCTGCTGGTGCTGTTCGGCTACAGCTACATGAAGCGGGTGACGCGGTGGTCGCACCTGGTGCTGGGGCTGGCGCTGGGGCTGGCGCCTTCAGCGGCGTGGATTGCGGTGCGCGGGTCGCTGGATGCACGGATTGTGGTGCTGACGGCGGCGGTGATGCTGTGGGTGGGCGGCTTCGATGTGTTGTATGCGTGCCAGGACTTCGACCACGACCGCGCAGCGGGACTGCACAGCCTGCCGCAGGCGGCGGGGATTCCGGCGGCGTTCTGGGCGGCACGGCTGATGCATGTAACCATGCTGGGGCTGCTGGTGTGGTTTGGGCGGCTGTTTCACTTTGGTGTGGCCGGGTGGCTGGGCGTGGCGGCGGTGGGGCTGCTGCTGCTGTATGAGCACTCGCTGGTTTCGCCGAAGGATCTGCGGCGGTTGAACGCTGCGTTCTTCACGATGAATGGCGTAATCGCGATGGTGTTTCTGTGCTTTGTGGCCGCGGATCTGTGGCTGCGGCGGTGAGACCTGACCGGGCCCGAAGGCCACTTCTCCTTCATCCAAGACCGCTCAAATTATTTTTCGCGTATGAGCCAGACTTCGGCTACCTGAAGGCCGCGGCCGCCTCCGCCGAGGCCTTTGGGCTGTGTCCATTGCAGATCGAGCGTTCCAGTGTGCGTGGCTGCGGCGGGGATTTCGAATTCTACGATTTCGGGATTCGCGGCGCGCTTGCGCGGGCCGTGGATGACGATGCTGTTGGCGGTGAGCGTGATGGGCTGTGTGGAGTCTTCGCCAGCGTAGTCGATGCGCAGCTTGTAGTGCGCCGATGCAGCAAGGCCGGTGTAGCGCAGTTCTAACGGCTGGTCGTAGAGAGCGAGGGCATGTGTGATCTGTGAGAGACGCCAGCCTTGATCCGGCGTGTGATCGGCGAAGCTGTCGAGCGGAGTATGGAGAAAGGCCGGATCGGAAGAGTAATTTTCGTGACGCACGAGATGTGGTTCGGCGGAGGGATTGCCTAGATCGTCATAGAAGCTGCCGGGGCCGGGGTTGGTCCAATTGACGATGGTTGCAATGGCGGAGAGGCGTTCGGGCTCGGCGGCGAGTGCGCGGATGCGGGCGAACTGGTTCTCGAGCCAGGCACGGTCGTTGAGTGAGACGTCAACGGTGTCGAGCGAGGCGCCGCGGCCAACGGCGGATGCGCCGTATTTTTTTACGCTGAGCTGCATGCCGATGTTGTGAAAGAGCTGGCCGGCGAGGGTTTCGATGGTGTTGCGCAACGGCTGGAGAACGGAGGCTTCTGCCGGATCGGGTGTGAGTGCTTCGATAGCGTTCTGCATGGCCTGCAGGCTGCCGGATTGCGGAGCGGCAGCGAGCGCGGTGAGAGCATGCTGCTCGCGGGCTGTTGCTGCGATGAGGCGGCGGCGCTCGTAGGCGTCAGTGAATGCACGGTAGAGAGCCTCTTCGAATCGCCAGTTGGCGGCTTGCGCAGGCGATGCTCCGGTCTGCATCTGCTGAAACTGCCTGAGGGTTGCATCAACGCTTTCATTTGAGGCGAGAGGGCCGGTCCAGTTTTGTTCGAGTGCGAGGATGCCTTGTGCAAACGCCCCCGAAGGCAAGCCATCGCTGCCCAGGAAGTAGCTGGCATATTCTCGGACGGTTTCGACGGGATCGGCGTCGGGAGACCAGCCCAGTTCACTCCAGATAAATTTGTTGACGTCGTCATTGACGCCTTCAGAGTAGGTGACGAAGCCGCTCATGGCAGGCGCGTAGTGGCGGAAGATGGCGGTCTCATGCATGGGGCGCGGGTCAATGACTTCGCGGCCTTCGGTGAGCGCGTAGGCTACATCCCATGCGGGCACGGGGAACTGGGAGTGCATGGTATGCGCAATGTCGGGGTAGAAGCGGATGGGAATGCCGGCTGGAATGTGTGCGCGCTGCGCGATGAGGTCGTCGCGTGACTGCGGACCGACGACGATGCCGGCGAGCCATGCGGGGTGTGCGGCGACGAGCGCGTAGAAGCGCTGCATCTGATCGGCGTTGAAGCCCTGCGCAGAGACCCAGATGCCGGCCTGCGGGTGCGACTGATGGAGCACGACGGCGACTTTTGCAAGGAACGGAAAGAGGACAGCGGGGTCGGTGTGACCGGGGTCGCCGCCGGGGACAAAGACCTCGTCGAGCTGCGGGAGCTGGCGGAAGACTTCTCCCCAGTTATGGAGCTCGGACGCGACGGTGGCGGGATCGGCGTAGTTCTGCGCCATAGCTGGATAAAAGACGGAGCAGAGCAGGCCGTATTTTTTGAGAATGGCGGAGACGCGGATCATGGTCTCCATTGCAGGCAGCGGAAAGAGCGGGCTTGAAGGCGCGTCGTCAGTTTTGGGCGGAAGCAGTTCGATGGTGTTGGAGCCGAAGACGGCGAGATCGCGGATGTATTGCTCAAAGCGCTCGGGAGTCCACGCGTCGTAAGTGTTGTTTTTGAAGCGGTAGCCGAGCTGATGGCCGCGCACGGTGTAGCGCGGCGCGGTGACGATGTTGAGAGGCGCGGTGAGTGTGGCACGGTTGTGCGTGAATTCAATGTGGCGCAGCAGATAACCGATGCCGAAGAGCATGCCGCGGTCGTCGTGGCCGGAGATGCGGAGCAATGTGCCGCTCAAAAGCGTGTCGATGCGGAAAGCTTCCGGCTTTTGCAGAGCGGCGGGCCAGGGTTTTGCGGGCTGTGCGAGCGGCGGAGTGCGCAACTGGTCTTCGCGGCCTATGACGATACTGAGACTGCGGACAGGCGGCGCGGTCTCAGCGGCGTAGGTTTCCACTTTCCACTCGACGCCGGTGCGTTTGGCCACCTCATCGACGAGAAGATGAAGCGCGGCGGTCTGCGGGCCGTCAGCATTTTCGGGCGCGATAACTACGGCATGGGTGAGGTCGACAGATTCTGGGGATTGTGCAGCGAGGATGGATGACGAAAGGCAGAGCAGGACACAGAGATGACGACGAAGAGGCAAAGCGAATCCCTTATGCGTAGAGTGGTTGGCGCACGCGGAGGACAGGATAGCGTGTGGGCGCGAAGAAGGGAAATCGGCGAGGTTGTCCGGGCCTGAAGGCCGCTGTCTCCTCCGCTTAAAGCGTAGATCGCAACTCAGATGCTGAGCACGGGGAAGGGTGAGTCGCGGACTACGGCATAGGTGAGGTCGCGCAGACGGCCGGTGGCTGCGGGGTGCGGGTTGCGGCCGATCATGAGCACGTCTGCATCAGACTGTCGCGCGGCCTGCAGCAGCGCCTCTTTGACGGGGCCCACGGCGATGCGGACATGTGCCTCAAGGCCGACCTGGTGTTCTAGTTCGGCGATACGCTCAGCGGCGGCGCGGCGCTCGGCAGACTGGAGCTGCTCCTCAAGATCGAGCTGGACGGGCAGGTTTTTCTCTGCCGACTGCACGGCATGGAGGATGGTGATGCGGGCGTGGGCTTCGGCTGTGGCCTCTTTGGCGAAGCGCAGAACCCGCGCGGAGTTGGCGCTGATGCCGATGGCGCATAGCCACTCGCGGTGCTCGATCGGACGCGGTTCGATGGTTTCAGCATGGCGGCTGGTGAGCACGGGGCATGCGGCGGAGTCGAGGACCTTGGCGGTGGTGGAACCGAGAAGCATGCGACGGAATGCGCCGGCATGGGTGGGCATGATAATGAGGTCGAATTTGCCTTCGCGGGCGGTGCGGGCAATCTCGGTGGCGGCGTCACCGGAGGAGAGGATACGCGGGCATTCAGCGGCGGGGAACTCGGCGGTAAGAAAGGAGTCGAGCCGCTCGCGGCCAACGGCGAGATGCTCTTCGGCGATCTCAAATGGCGAGCGGGTGTAGAGCTCAAGGCCGCTGTAGCCGGCGGGGTCCACGACATGGATGAGGGAGACCTTTGCGCCGAACATGGCGGCGGCGCGCCTGACGTAGGCGGCCATTCCGATGGAAGAAGGAGAAAAGTCTACAGGAAAGAGGACGTTTTCGATGAGGCCCATGTGGCTTGCTCCTGAGAAGGCTGGTTGGGCACAACAGTGTGAGATGGGTTTGTAAGGCGTGTTGATTCAGGGAAAGAGAGAGGAATTTAGAGCTTCTGGGTATGGTATGGTGCGAAAGGGCGGGAAGACTGCACGATGAAGATTGCGATTCAGGGAGAGCCGGGCTCATTCAGCTACGAGGCGGCGCTGAAGCTTGTGCCGGATGCGGAGATTGTTCCGTGCGCGCTTTCGGCTGAGGTGTTTGCGGCGCTGACCGGCGGCGCTGTGGATGTGGCTGTGATTCCGATTGAGAACAGCCTGGCGGGATCGGTTTCAGAGCACTTTGACCTGCTGCTGACGCATGATGTGCGCGTGGAGCAGGAGACGCTGCTGCGCATCCGGCACAACCTGATTGCGATTGCAGGCGCGAAGACAGAGGAGATCGACCGCGTGTTTTCGCATCCAGTGGCGCTGGCGCAGTGCAGGCGGTTTCTGGCGGCGCATCCGCGGATGGAGGCCTTTGCGGCGTATGACACGGCAGGCAGCGTAAAACAGCTCGTAGAGCTGCGCGACCGGCGGGCGGGCGCAATTGCGAGCGCGGCGGCGGCGAAGTACTACGGTGCGGAGATTCTCGAGGCGAATATCGAGGACAACCCGGAGAACTTTACGCGGTTCTTTCTGGTGCGGAGAGCGGCGGAGGCAAACACCGATCCGGCACCGAACAAGATGAGCCTGGCGTTTTCGCTGGAGAACCGGCCTGGGTCGCTGGTGGCGGCGCTGAGTGCGCTTTCGGCACTGGGCACGAACCTGACCAAGATCGAGTCGCGGCCGGTGCATGGCAAGCCGTGGGAGTATGTGTTCTATGTGGATTGCCAGATGGGGGCGAGCGAAGAGGGTGACCGGGCAATCGAGGCGCTGCGCGCGCATTGCGGGATGGTGAAGGAACTGGGACGGTATCGAGAGGCGGGGAAGGTTTAGCCGGTCGAGATTTGCGAGCCTGAAGGGCACTTCTCCCTCCGGGTCTTAGTGCGAGCTGCAGTTCAAGCGGCGCAATGAAACGGGGTGGGCATTTGCCCACCCCGTTCTTGTCCGGATCGAAGAAAAATCAGAAGTGGTAAGCGACGCCGATCGTCGGGTTGGAGATGACGTACCAGCGGTTGGTGGTGAACTGCGAGTTGCCAAAGGTAGGTACCTTGGTGGCCCAGCCGCGGTACTCGGCGCGGATGTCGAAGCTGGGGCTGATCTCGTAGGCAAACCCGGCGCCGAAGACGCCGCCTACTTCAACCTGCTGCTTGACGTCGAGATTGGTGGTGCCTGAGTTGCGGATGGGCAGGAAGATGAACGCACCGGGGCCGGCTTCGACGAACGGGTTCCAGTTGCGGAAGACGAAGGAGCGGACGTAGGCGCCGGAGATCTCCTGGGTACGAGTGAGAATGTGGTAGTTGTTGGGGTTGACGTAGTAGCCGATGCTGTTCTGGTAGGTGACGCTGTAGTTGGCTTCGAGAGCGCTGGTCGGCGTGAGCATGAAGCGGTAGCTCAGCAGTGCGCCGTAGGCGGGGGTGGAGTTCACCTGTACGGTGGTGGATGAAGCCCTGAACGGTTCAATCAACGCAGTTCCGCTGAGGCTGATGTCCTGGCGGCTTTCCTGGGCGCTGGCTCCGGCCACGCAGGCGGCCAGCATGAGTACTAAGAGGGCGATCTTCTTCATTCGGTTCCTGAACCTCACCACTGCACATCCGTCCGGCTTGATCGTTCGGCTGGCAACGAGCTTAAGAGATAGTTTTTGGGCGTGCCGGACCGTGCCGGGACCCGCTCTCAGCATTGTAACTGGCCGGAACGGGTCAGGGCCCCGACTGCAGGAGTTGAATCATCTGCAGCCTTTAGACGCACGTGGATCGAAATCGGCGCTTTGACGCTGGAAGCCGGCCTGGTTGCTGCTTATTCCATGATTCTAACTGGCGCGTCTAACCTGTGGACCGGATCTGGAATTTGTGCAGGATATCCGGCAATATGCGGGGCACCGTTTTCTCAACGAAGGCGGCGCTGGAGGATATCAACTCTCCTGCGCCAATTCCTGATGCGGTCTAAGGCGGTATTCTGGCTCAAGCGATGCAAGTAAGAGTGATCCCTTTTGGGGTTTTAAAGGACTGGCTGGGCGCTGCGCCGGCGACGATTGAGCTGCGTGAGGGGGCATCGGTCGCGGATTTGCTGGCGGGACTGGGCGAGCGCGCCCCGGCGCCGCCGCTGCGCGGTATCGCGGTGAGCGTGAATGCCGAATATGCCACCGCGGCGCAGGTGCTGCACGAGGGCGATGAGGTGGGGCTGCTGCCGCCCGTCTCCGGCGGCAGTCCTGCGCGGACGGGTGTTGCGCGCACGGCGAACTCTTTGGATGAGAGTACAGGCGGGTTGGCGGAAGTGGCACTGACCCGTGAGCGTATCGACGCGGAAAAACTGGTGGCCGAGGCCAAGAGCGGCGAAGACGGTGCGGTGGTGGTATTTGACGGCATTGTGCGCAACAACACGCGCGGGCGGGCCACGCTCTATCTCGATTACGAAGCCTATGAAGAGATGGCGCTGAAGCAGATGCGGCAGCTAGCGGCCGAGGCTCGGGAACGGTTCAAGGTGCGGCAGGTAACGCTGGTGCATCGGCTGGGAAGGCTGGAGATCGGCGAGACGAGCGTGCTGATCGTGGTTGCGTCCGCTCATCGGGCGCAGGCGTTTGAGGCCTGCCGATGGCTGATCGATACGCTCAAGCAGACGGTGCCGATCTGGAAGAAGGAGATGTTTGCCGACGGCGCCGTGTGGGCGGCGGGCGAGCCGTTTCCGGCGGAGATTGCGGTGCAACCAGAGGCATCGACCGAGCAACAGGACGGAGGCGGGCAGTGATGCGCACCGGCGTGCTGGTGTTATGCGCAGCCGCGGCGATGGCGCCGATTGGCGCAAGAGGACAGACGCCGACTTTTCGCGTGGATGTGAAGCTGGTGAACGTGTTCGTGAATGTGACGGACGCGAACGGCGCAATTGTGGGCGGGCTCAACCGCGACGACTTTGCAGTGTTAGAGGATGGACGTCCGCAGCAGATTGCGTTGTTTGAGCGGCAGGCGGATATGCCGCTGGATCTGACACTGGCCATCGATACGAGCGGCAGCGTACGCAAGGACATGACCGAGGAAGCGCAGGCGGCACGGCGGTTTGTGCATGCGATTCTGCGGCCGCAGGACCAGATGAGCGTGCTGCAGTTTGCCACGGACGTGCATGAACTGACGGGTTTCACGAACAAGACGGCACAGATCGACCGCGCGCTGGGCGAGTTGAGAAACGGCTGGGCGACGGCGTTTTATGACGCGATCTATCTGGGGTCAGACGGGCTGGGCAAAAAGCAGGGGCGCAAGGTATTGGTAGTGATCTCAGACGGAGACGATACGGCTAAGGACACCACGTATTCGCAGGCTCTGGAAGAGGCGCTGCGCAACGAGGTGATGATTTACTCGATCATCGATGTGCCCATTGAGGCGAGCGCCGGGCGCGACACGGGCGGCGAACACGCGATGATTACGCTGGCCGAGCAGACCGGCGGCAAATATTTTTATGCAAACGCCGGCGGGTTGGACAAGGCGTTCAGCCAGGTGAGCGACGACCTGCGTACGCAGTATCTGATCGGCTATTATCCGCGCAACCAGGTGCCCGGCAACACGTTTCACCGGCTCACGGTGACCATTCCGCGGGCCGCGCCGGATGCGTTCAATGTGCGGCACAAGACGGGGTACTACTCCGATCCGGCGTCGAAGGAAGACTGAAGGCAGTTCTTAAGCACTGCGGCGCTTACCAGACGTTATTTCCGCCAGGAACAATGGATGTGGCGATGACGGTTTGCGCCTGAACAGTGTCTGCCCGGACGATGCCGCTGAAATTGGTGATGGGCGCATTGACGGTGATTGCCGAAGCAGCGAGCTCAATTTGAGACGAATTGATGACGAGCCTGGCCGCGGAGGCGATGGTGATTCCGCTGGAGTCGAGCCGGACGGTGTTTCCGTTTGTGTCTTCAATCAGCACGGATGAAGACGCGGTGTCGAGCGTGATGTGCTGACCGGCAGATGTTTCGATGACCAGTTTTTCCTGGCCTTTGACGATGGAACGGCGGCAGCAGGGCGGAGCTATGGCGGGTGTCATATCTGCGTATGGTGGTGGATTGTTTTGGGATTGGTCAAGAAAATAAAAATCGTTCGTGAAGTCCTCAACGTCTGAGGGTCGACATCCCGGCAGAGCCGATCCTTCGTGATAGAAGGGAGAATGCGCACTCTTCCTCTTCTGGCCCTGCTGCTTGCTCCCTTTGCTGCACTGGCGCAGGATGCGAAACCGGCTGCACCTGCCGCGCCGCCTGCGATCCGTGTGAAGACCGCCGGGATGAAACACCTTGAGGGTCTGCTTCCGCTTGACTGGGATGCGCGCGCGGGCAAGCTCTACATGGAGATTCCGCATCTGAACCCGGATGGCGAGAGCCGGGACCTGCTTTATGTGAACTCTCTGCCCTATGGCGCGGGTTCAAACGATCTTGGACTGGATCGCGGCCAGATTTCGGATGGACGCGTTGTCTACTTCAAGCGCAGTGGACCGAAGGTGCTGCTTGTCGAGCGCAATATGGCCTTCCGCTCGTCGAGCGCCGACGCGGCTGAGCGGCTTGCCGTTGCGCAGTCGTTTCCCGAGTCAGTGCTGTGGGGCTTTACGGTTGCGGCAGAGTCGCCGGACGGGGCGGTGCTGATCGACGCAACGGATTTCTTTCTGCATGACGGCCATGGCGTTGTGGATACGCTGGCCAGCCTGAAGCAGGGCGAATATGAGGTGGACCCGGCGCGTTCCGCAATCGCGCTGGACGATACGAAGGCTTTTCCGAAGAATACGGAGGTCGAAGCCGAACTTACCTTTACCACCAAGGGGCAGGCGAATGGCATGTTTGTGAACGACGTGACGCCGGACCCGCATGCGATTACATTGCGCGAGCGCACGTCGTTTATCGAGTTGCCGGGGCCGGGGTTTATACCGCGCCGCTTCAATCCGCGCGCCGGGTACTTTTCAGTGAAATATCGCGACTACACCGCGCCGCTTGGGGAGCCGCTGGATCAGCTTTTCATTCCGCGTCACCGGCTGATCAAGAAAGATGCCAACTGCACGGCAGATTGCGAGGCGGTGACGCCGATTCAGTATTACGTGGACCGCGGTGCGCCGGAGCCGATTCGCACGGCGCTGCTGGAGGGTGCGCGCTGGTGGGACCAGGCCTTTCAGGCGGCCGGGTGGGCAAAGGGGACGTTTCGCGTGGACCTTTTGCCGGCGGGAGCGGACCCGATGGATGCGCGCTACAACATCATTCAGTGGGTGCATCGCTACACGCGAGGCTGGAGCTATGGGGACGCGATCACCGATCCGCGGACGGGCGAGATCATCAAGGGCAATGTGACGCTGGGTTCCTTGCGGGGACGACAGGATTTTCTGATCGCCGAGGCGCTTCTGTCTCCATATAAAGACGGGTCATCTTCGGCTGGCGGCGACAGTCCCATGCTGCAGATGGTGCTGGCGCGCATCCGGCAGTTAGCCGCGCATGAGACGGGGCATACGCTGGGGCTGGCGCATAACTTTGCCGCGTCGAGCGTGTCGCAGGGCGACAGCGTGATGGATTATCCGCATCCCTATGTGACGCTCGACGCCGATGGTCAGATCGATCTCAAGCATGCATATGCGAGCGGCATTGGCGACTGGGACAAGGTGGCCATCGACTACGGTTATCGGGAGTTTGCACCGGGGACGACGGCGGAGGCCGAGCAGGCTGCGCTGAACAAGATTCTGAGCGACGCGGATCAGAAGGGACAGCTTTTTATTACGGACAACGATGCGCGGCCCTTCGGCTCTGCGCAGCCGGTGGCGCATCTCTGGGACAACGGGCCGGACGCGGCGGCAGAGCTGGACCGCGTTCTGCAGGTGCGCGCGGTTGCGCTCAAGAATTTTGGCGAGGATGCGATCAGGCCCGGCACGCCAATGGCCGAGCTTGAAAAGAAGCTGGTGCCGCTATATCTCTTTCACCGCTACCAGACCGAGGCGGCGATCAAGGAGATTGGAGGACTTGAGTACCGCTACAACGAGCGTGGCGATGGGCTGGCCGATCCTTCGATTGTCGATCCTGCGGAGCAGAAAAAGGCGCTGGCCGCGGTGCTGAAGACGCTGGCCCCGGAGACGCTGACGCTGCCCGAGTCATTGTTGCGCCTGCTTCCACCGGTGCCGCCGGGGTGTCCGCGGGACCGCGAGTCCTTTCCTTCGCACACGGGGCTGACGTTCGATCCGATTGCGGCGGCGGAGTCGGCTGCCGACCTGACACTGCAGGTGCTGCTCGATCCGGCGCGTGCCAGCAGGCTGATCGAGTATCACATGCGTGTGCCGGCATCGCCGGCGCTGCGTACGGTGCTTGAAGCGATCTCGTCGACCACGGCTGAGCGGCCTGAAGGCGGGCATACGATGTCTTCCGAAGTGGAGCGGGCTGTGGAGTTTCGCGCGCTGGAGGCGATGCTGGCCCTGGCGGTGAATCCGGCAGCCTCAAGCCAGGCGCGGGCCATTACGCGGTCGCACATTGCGGATGTACTGAAGCAACTGACTACGGCCGAGCCATTGAAGGACACGGCTGAGGCGATTCACCGGGCAGCGCTTATCGAGAGGATCAACGAGTTCGAGCGCGACCCGGCGAAGTTCGTTCCCTCGAAGCCGGTAGAAGCGCCGCCGGGGATGCCGATTGGGGATGACGACGAGTATTAACATCGAATCTGGCGGCTCTGAAGAAAACGCTGGTAACCGGAGATTTTCCAGTGCGGCTTTCTTCAGCCGTGCCTGCATCTAAAATGGCATTATGACTTCGCCTTTATCGAATCGCAGGCGTTCGAAGACGCCGCCGCCGGGAGAGACTGGGCAGGAATCGCTCTATCTGCGCTCGTTGAGCGACCGGCAGGTGATTGTGACGATCAAGCTGCGCGACGGCGAGACGGTGCGCGGATGGATCGAGTACTTTGACGACGCCATGCTGCGGCTGACGCGGGAAGGGCAGCCGAATCTGTTTATTTACAAGAACCAGATCCGCACCATCAGCGAGATGGGCAAGCGGCGGAGTCCGCGTCCGGTGCCGAATACGGCTCATAACGGGAACGAGGCGGTTTCGTGAGCGCTGGCACGGAGACGAAGGACATGGTGTTTGTGCCGATGGCCGCGGAAATTGCACGCGAGGGCGGCGCGCGGCTGCGCGAGTTTCTGGCTGCAGGCGTGGAAACCGAGTACAAGGGCGATGTGGACCTGGTGACAGTGGCCGACCGGACCGTAGAAAAACTGATCCGCACGCGGCTGGGCGAGGCGTTTCCCGAGCACGGTATCTACGGCGAAGAGGGCACGCGGGAGCGGCTGGAAGCCGAGTACCGCTGGTATGTCGACCCGCTGGATGGGACGACGAATTTTGCGCACGGGTTTCCGCAGTTTTGCGTGTCGATGGGGCTGGAGCACCGGCCTGCTGGCACGAAGCCCGATGAGGACGGAACGCTGGTGGCGGCGGTGGTGTATGACCCGACGCGTGACGAGCTGTTCACGGCGGAGCGCGGGCGCGGTGCGTGGCTGAACGGGCGACGGATTCATGTTTCGCGTACGCCGGTGCTGGCCGAGTCGCTGATTGCGACGGGATTCCCGAGCCGCAAGCGGCACTCAAACCCGAACGTCCACTTTTATCACGAGTTCACGCTCAGGTCGCATGGGGTACGGCGGGCCGGTTCGGCAGCGCTGGACCTGGCGTATGTGGCCTGCGGACGGATGGAAGCGTTCTGGGAGTTCAACCTGAATCCGTGGGACACGGCGGCGGGGATTCTGCTGGTGGAAGAAGCGGGCGGCACGGTGACGGACTTTGCAGGCCAGCGGTACAAGCTGGAGAGCAGCGAGATTCTGGCGTCGAACGGGCTGATTGGCCGCGAGCTGGTGCGCATGTTCGATGACATGTTTGCGGGACGCGGACTGACGCCGATTCCTACGCCGCAGGAGTTTGCGCAGGCCCGCGCGGCGCGGAAAAGCTGACGGGAAGATTCCCGCATGGCAAAACCGGCAGGGCAGGATTTGAACCGGATGGCTGGGGTGGTGTGCTACTATCAGCGTCGTGAAGTAAGACCCTTCCGGAGAATCAAAAGATGGCATACGTGATTGCAGAACCCTGTATCGGCACGAAGGACACCGCCTGTGTGGATGCGTGCCCTGTCGATTGCATCCACCCCAAGAAGGACGAAGACGGCCACGCCGAGGCGGATCAGTTATTCATCGATCCGGTAGAGTGCATTGATTGCGGCGCGTGCGTACCGGCCTGCCCGGTGTCAGCCATCTTTGCGATGGACGACCTGCCGGAGAAGTGGGCGCACTTTGCAGAGAAGAACGCGGCACATTTCGGACGGTAGGCCGGGTTCTTTCGAGTTCGAGATTCTTCTAAACGAACGCGCATCCTGCGCTGGCAGGATGCGCGTTCGTGTTTTTGTGCAGGCAACAATGCCGCACGACAAGATGCGATGATGAAACTGCATGGCCGTGTTGAGCTCAGAAGCGGTGGTTTTGCGTACCTGGCCGGTGCATGAGGCCGACCTGATCGTGAGCTTTTTTACCCGCGACTACGGGCGGGTGAGGGGCGTGGCCAAGTCGGCTCTCAAGAGCCGGAAGAGGTTTGGCGGGGCGCTGGAGCCGATGACCGTGGCGCGGGCGTGGTTTGCGGAGCGGCCCCGGCAGGAGCTGGTGCGGCTGGATCAGCTGGAGATTGTGCGGTCGCCGCTTTCGGCTCCGGTGGACCAGGCGCGGATGGCTGCGCTCAGCTTTTATGCCGAGGTGCTGGACGAGTGCCTGCCGGAACACGATCCACAGGAGACGGTTTTCAGGCTGCTGCTTTCGGTGCTGGAGCAGACGGCGGCGGTACAGTCAGACACCGTGCAGCCGTGGATGGCGCTGACGTATTTTTCGCTGTGGATGACGCGGCTGATGGGGCTGCTGCCGGATGTGGCGCACTGCATGGTGTGCCATGAGACGCTGCATGCGGGAGAGGTGAGCTTCAGCGCGTATGCCGATGGGCTGTTCTGCGGGCTGCATCGCAATGGGAGCGCGAGTGCGCTGTCGGTGGACTCATGGCAGCTTGCGCAGAAGATGCTACGCGCGCCGGTGGCGTCGTTTGCGGGCGAGGCGTGGCCGCGGAGGCGCGGGCAGGATCTGCGGCGGTTTACGGTGCAGGCGCTGGAGCGGCATTTGGAGCGGAAGCTG
>DASZXD010000189.1:0-22117 GCA_035546015.1 Occallatibacter sp. | reverse complement strand
GTGAACGCGCAGGGTCAGCTCTGTACAGCTCAGGGACAACTGGTGATGGGCTATCCTTCAGTGAATGGGCAGATTTCCACCAGCACGGCGCTGGCGCCCATCAATGTGAATCAGGCAAGCAACATTCCAGCTTCGCCGACGACGAGTTTCCAGATGAGCACCAACCTGAATGCGAGCGCCACGACGGGAACTACCTTCAACTCTCCGATCACTGTCTATGACTCACTCGGTGCATCGCACGTGCTGACAGTGCAATACACAAACACTGCAGCGAATACCTGGAGCTACAACATCAGCATTCCTGGCGCAGATGTGGGATCGGGGAGCACATCGCAGACGGTCGCCACTGGCACGCTGACTTTCGACTCATCCGGCCAGCTCACCTCGCCCTCAGGATCGATCAGCGGTATCAACATTACTGGCCTGGCTGACGGCGCTGCAAGCCTGAATCTCACCTGGAACCTGAATGGCTCCGGCACGACGCCCATCATCACGCAGCAGGACGCGACCAGCGCCACCTCCTCGACCAGCCAGAATGGTTACGGCGTAGGCACGCTTACGGGCTACTCGGTTCTGCCTGATGGCACGGTGCAGGGTCAGTTCAGCAACAACCAGACGCTGGCCCTGGGCCAGGTGGCGATTGCCAGCTTCGCTAACCCGCAGGGGCTCTCGCAGCTTGGTAACAACGACATGCAGGCCACCTTCGCCTCCGGAACGCCGGTGATTGGAGTGGCGGGAGCAGGCGGCAACGGCACCATCACGGGCGGCGCGGTGGAGGAATCCAACGTAAGCCTCTCGGCCGAGTTCGCCAATATGATTGTTGCGCAACAAGGGTACGAAGCAAACGCCAAGGTTCTCACCACGATGGATCAGGTTTCGCAGGCCACTATCCAGCTCATTCAGTAACACTAACGCGTCAATTCGCTCGTTAACGAACGATTAGAGACTTCCGCCGCGGGAAAACTTGCCCCGGCGGAAGCTCGCTAACCTACGCGCATTCTCATCGCCGTCTCACCGGACATGAGGCCGCCATGGCTGAATATCGTCCTTCATAAATATTTGAATATAATAGACATAAGCGCCAAACAGCCGTACTTTTGTCGCCTCGTATCTTCCTGTCTAATTCCGGCACCACAATTGCATTTACCTCTGCGCAATCGCTCCATCTGTGTGTTTTGAGTTGCCGGCGGCATGAGTTGCTGCCAGGCGAATACACACCGGCGGAGCCTGGAGCAGGCCGGAATTATGAGTACCGCCGCACAAAACCTAAACCCGAAGCCAACTGAAACTCCGGCACCCGTAGAGGCCTCGAGCACGACCGATCTGCTCGACACGATGCCTTGGCTGCCGTGCACGCTCGCACTCGAAGTGCCGGTAGTACGGTTCACGATTGGCGACCTCCTGGCACTGACCGAAGGCTCGATCGTCGAAACGGCCTGTCACCACACCAGCGACGTGCCGCTGCGTGTCAACAAACTTCTTATCGGCTGGACAGAGTTCGATGTGATCGGCGATCGGCTGGCCGTGAGAATTACGGAGCAGGCATGACTTCTTCTTTGCCAATCCAGGAGCCGTCTCTCCGCAAAGCGCAGCGTGCGAATGCCGATCTGCCGATGACGAGCGCATTCGCGCGCACGCTGCGCTCTTTTGCAGAAAGAGAACAGCTCGATCTCACACAAACATCTTTCGTTGCTGTCGAAGAATTGCCGAAGAAACCCGAGATCAGGCCCAGAGCAGTCGGGGCGCCTTTGACCGCAGGCATATCAGCGAAAAAGAAGGAAGAAAAAATCGAGCCAGCGGTCACGCCTGTGGAACCCGCCGCGCCCACAAAAGCTCCGGAGCAACTTCAAATGGGCGGACTGCTGACGCGCGGATGGGCATGGCTCAAAAAGAACAACAAATTTGCAACTGCGAAGCAATTGCGGGTAGCCGAGACGATTTCACTCGGTGAAAAGCGGTTCGTCTCCGTAATCCAGGTGGAAGGGCAGAAGTTCCTAATCGGTGGCGGCGCATCGGGGGTTACGCTGCTGACCCAGTTGGACAAAACGCAGACTACCGCGGATGCTCTGCAGACAATTGCGAATGCCGGGGAGCACTTGAAATGAATCTTTGCTCCTCAGGTCTGCGCATCGCCGTTATTGCATCGTTGTTTATTGTCTCCGGTGCAACGGCGCGTGCGTTGGCCCCTGCTACACCAGCCGCAACAGCGGCTTCAGAGCCCGCAGATACCGTCAGCCTGCCAGGCCTGACCGCATCGCCCGCCGGCAACAACCAGAGTCCAGGACTACAGATTAAGGGCGTACCGGGCGCAAACGTGCCGTGGTCCATCGTGGTCATGCTCACGGCGCTCACGCTGATCCCCTCACTCCTGCTGTGCGTTACGCCGTTTGCGCGGCTGTTGATTGTTTTTCATTTCCTTCGGCAGGCGTTGGGTCTTCAAACCACTCCTTCAAACCAGACGCTCATTGGCCTCTCCCTCATCCTCACATTTTTTCTCATGCAGCCAGTGGGTGCGCAGATCTATCAAACAGCGATTGAGCCCATGCAGATGGGCCAGATCAGCGCAATGCAGGCATTTGAGGTTGGCCAGGCACCACTGCGCAAATTCATGGCTCACTATGTGCGCGAGAAAGACGTAGCTCTCTTTGTCGATCTGGCCAAAGAGCCGCGCCCTGCGTCACCCGATGACCTCTCGATGCGCGTGCTATTGCCTGCATATATATTGTCGGAGCTTAAAGCCGGTTTTCAGATCGGCACAGTGTTGTTTCTTCCGTTTTTGATTGTGGATATGGTCGTGGCTTCAATCACGACCTCGGTCGGCATGCTGCAACTGCCGCCAGTCGTTATTTCAACGCCGCTCAAGCTGCTGCTCTTCCTGATGGTAGATGGCTGGCATCTTTTGATCGGCTCATTGATGAGGAGTTTCAGCTAACCCATGGGCGTAGATCAGGTTGTATTGCTCGGACGTACGGTACTCGAAGAAGTGGTGATCCTCGCCGGCCCCATTCTGGTGATCGCGATGGCAGTGAGTCTGCTGGTGAATATCATCCAGGTGTTGACTTCGCTGCAGGACACGACCATCTCCTCGGTTACCCGTCTGCTAGCCACCGGGGGCGCTCTGTTCTTCAGTATGCCGTGGATGTGGCGTCATCTGACGCACATGACGCTCAACATGTTTTCTGACTTTCGCGTTTATCTGCAATGATCGAAATTCCTCTCATTCCGGCAATCACCGCGGCGCTCACCATTGGTGTGCGCCTAACCGGGCTTATGCTCTTTGCGCCGTTCTTCGGCAGCTCGGTGATACCGGTACGTGTCAAAGCTATCTTCGTCATCGCGCTCACGGTTCTTCTGTTTCCATCGGTCGAGCCGCAAATTACTGTTCCTACACTTGCCGAATGGCCGATGCTGATCATCACTGAATTTCTGATCGGCGTAGGCATGGGCATCGCTACAAATATCATCTTTGACGCGGTGCAGCTCACCGGTCAGGTTCTTGGCGTACAGATGGGCTACTCGCTGGTGAATATCCTCGACCCACAATCGCAGGTGGATACCACTGTGGTTGCGGTCTTTTATCAGAGCATCGTCATGCTGCTGTTCCTCCGCATGGATGTGCACTACTGGCTGCTTCGCGCCATGGGCAACAGTTTTCTCTATCTGCCGCCAGGTTCTGCGCACGTGAACGGTTTGTTTACGCGTGCAATCTTCCATGTGGCCGGCGACATCTTCGGTCTCGGCATCCAGATTGCTGCGCCCGTGCTTTCAGCCACGCTGGCCGCAGACATTGTGCTTGGCATGCTGGGCAAGGCGTCGCCGCAGATGCCGTTGATGTTGCTCGGTCCCGCGATTAAGAGCTTACTTGGCATCGTCATCCTTGGCGTAACACTGAAATATTGGCCCGATCTCTTCCGCCGTTTGTTCCTTGACTCCATGTTGAAAAGCGAGCAACTGCTCCACCTGGCACACTAAACGACTATGGCAGACGCGAATAAAACAGAAAAACCGACACCACGGCACAGGAAGCAGGCACGTGACCGCGGCCAGGTCACGCGTTCGCGTGAGCTGAGCGGCGCACTGTCGATGGCCGCGGTTGCCGGTGTCGTCTGGTTCATGGGCCGTGGCGCCGTTCCCAGCTGGACGCAGTTTTTCCGCAATGTCCTGGATTCTGCGGCCACCGACTCAATCACACCGAACGGTCCTCTGCTCTTCTGGACCAGCATTCAGGCCATTCGTTGGGTTTTTCCGGTCTTTGCAGCAGGCCTGGCTGTGGCTCTGTTTGCCGGACTTGCGCAAGGCGGTTTTGTCTTTGCTCCTGATGCACTGTCACCAAAACTGGAGCGCCTGAGTCCCGCGGGCAAGCTGAAGCAGATGGTCTCGCTTGCGGCGCTTAGTAACATCCTCAAGTCCTTGATTCCGTTCGGGGCGATTGGTTGGATCGCCTACGCGTGCATTCGCAGCCACTGGGGTCAGATCCTCGCCAGCTCTTTTGTTGACGTGCGTGATTTCGCAGGACTGACCAGCGGAATTCTTGTCGAAATTATCTGGAAGAGCGGCCTGGTTCTGCTGGCCTGGGCAGGCGTGGACTACCTGTTTTTGTGGTGGAAGAACGAAGGCGACCTGAAGATGAGCCGCGAGGATCTAAAGGAAGAACTGAAGCAGTCAGAAGGAAATCCCGCGAGTAAGGCAAGAGTGCGCAAACTGCAGCGGCAGAACCGGCGCAAGCAAATGCTCAAAGCGACCGAGACTGCGACTGTCGTGATTACTAACCCGACACACTATGCAGTAGCGCTCCGCTATGAAGCGCACATGCCTGCTCCGATCGTTGTGGCTAAAGGTCTTGACCTTCTGGCACAGAAGATCAAAGAGATTGCATGGCTCCATGACATTCCGGTGATGGAGAACCGCCCTCTTGCACAAGCGCTCTATAAAGGCACTGAAGTGGGCGATCCGATTCCATCTGCGCTCTATCACGCAGTCGCAGAGATTCTGGTCATGGTTTACAAAGCACAAGCTGAGTTGAGAGCGCGCGAAGCGAGGAGAAGAGCCGCATCCTACAGGCGCGTGGAGGGAACGCAGATATGACGAAGAAGGCCGGGCTTCTGCAAACGCTTCAAAAATACTCTGACTGGGTCATCCCCACCGGCGCAGTAGCGCTGCTGTTTGTCATGCTGGTGCCGCTGCCGGGCTTTGCACTCGATCTGCTGCTCACACTGAATATCATGGCCGCCGTGCTGGTGCTGCTTACCGCCATACAAGTGCTGCGCCCGGTCCAGTTCTCAGTATTTCCCAGCCTTATCCTGCTGCTTACTCTCATGCGTCTGGCATTGGATCTCGCCAGCACGCGGCGCATTCTTCTGCACGGGAATGAAGGTCCGGAGGCGGCCGGAAAAGTCATCGAAGCCTTTGGGCAGTTCGTAGTTGGCGGCAATTACATCGTTGGCTTTGTCATCTTCCTTGCATTGATTGCCATTCAATACCTGGTAGTGAGCCACGGTGCGGTCCGCACCGCCGAGGTCACAGCACGTTTCACTCTCGATGCCATGCCAGGCAAGCAGATGGCCATCGACTCTGATCTCAACACGGGGCTCATCAACGCCGATCAGGCGCGCCAACGCCGTGAGGCTGTTGCGCGCGAAGCCGAGTTTTGTGGTTCGATGGACGGCGCAGCGCGTTTTTCTCAGCGAGATTCGATGGCCACCATCCTCATCATGGCCATCAATATCATCGCCGGATTTCTGATTGGCGTCTTTCAGCAGGGCGTGCCTTTCCAGGAGGCGCTCAAGACCTATACCATCCTCACTGTCGGCGATGGCCTCGTCGCCATTATCCCTTCTCTGCTGGTCTCAGTGGCCGGAGGCATTGTTGTCACGCGTGCGGCTTCCGATCACTCGCTCGGCGTTGACATTGGCAAGCAGGTCTTCAAGACATCGCGTCCGCTGTGGATTGCCGGCGGGGTTCTGTTGGCACTTGCTGTAATACCAGAGATGCCCAAGATTCCCTTCATCGCGCTCGGCGGACTGACGATGTTTGCCGCCTGGAAGATGAAGCCTGCAATGGCTGCCGAAGCGGCCAAGCAAGAAAAAGCCGCGGCGCAAAAACCGGGGACACCGGTCGTTGACCCGATGGACGCCGTGCTCAAGCTCGATGAACTGATGCTCGAAGTTGGTGTCGGGCTGGTTCCGCTTGTCGACGCCAAGCAGGGTGGCCAGTTACTTGCGCGCGTAAAGTCGCTGCGCAAAAATCTTGCGCAGCAGCTTGGATTCCTCGTTCCCTCAATTCATATCACCGACAATCTTTCACTGAAAGAGCGTGAGTATGTTGTGTATCTACGTGGGGTGGAGATTGCCCGATGGGAGCTGCGGCGCGACCGTTTGCTTGCGGTAAATTCAAATCCGAAGCCCGGTGATCTGCAGGGCCAGGAGACTCGCGAGCCGGCCTTTGACTCGCCAGCAAAGTGGATCACTCCCGATCTGCAGGCACAGGCCATCGCCGCTGGATATGCGGTTGTGGACCACACCTCAGCTCTAGCGGCGCACCTCTCCGAACTGATCAAGCAGAACGCTCACGAACTGCTCACGCGCCAAGAGACCAAGCGTCTTGTAGATCGGCTCGCCGACTCACACCCCAAACTCGTGGAGGAGTTGACACCGAAACTCATGAGCCTGGGTGAAGTTCAGAAGGTCCTGCAGCAATTGCTCCGCGAGCAGGTATCCATTCGCGACCTCGGCACCATTCTTGAAACGCTCGTAGAAACAGCGACAACCAACAAGAATCCTGTCATTCTTGTCGAAGCTGCGCGTCATGCACTTGGGCGCGCGCTCATCCGGCCGCTGCTCGACGAGCGCGGAAGGCTCAAGGTGGTTACGCTCGATAGCTCGATTGAAGAAGAGTGCGCACGCACGCCCTCTCAAAGCCTGCAAGTTAATTCCGGAAGCGGCCTACAACTCTCGGTAGCGCGCCGGGTTCTGGATGGCCTGCGCGCCATGCTCGGCGAGCAGATTTCCATGGCACCGCCGGTGCTGCTCTGCTCTTCGCCGGGACGTTTTTATCTTCGGCGTTACTTAGAACCGTTCATTCCCAGGGTTGTGGTGATTTCGCCATCGGAGATTCCGCCGATGACGCAGGTCATGTCACTCGGATCAGTGCGATGAAAACTAGAATTTCAATGGTTAAATTTGGCGAGGTGGACCAATGACTCCGGCAGAAATGGCCTATACAAACAGCATCGTTCAGACGAGCAGCAGCGATGAACTGGTAATGCAGGAGCTGTCGCAGGTCTACTACATTGCAGCGCGTATCCGTGAACGTCTGCCGCAGCATGTCGATCTCGAGGATCTGGTCAGCGCAGGTGTAGTCGGTCTGATCGAAGCGAGCCGCAGCTTTAACGAAGCAAAGAATGCACAATTCAAGACCTTCGCCAAATTCCGCATCCGTGGCGCCATTCTGGATAGTCTTCGAGAGGTCGATTGGGGTTCGCGTCTGATGCGCCGCCGCGGCCGGGAAATTGCCGAAGCCACTGCAAAGCTCGAGTCAAGGCTGGGACGCAAGCCTACCGAGACAGAGATTGCGGCAGAGATGAATGTCGATATCGAATACCTTCGCAAGATCACCGCGCAACTCGACACACTGCACATTACGAGCCAACGAGTGGTTGCCGCAGACGACAGTTCTGAGACGATCGACTTGATTGAAGCGGCGCCTGACCTTGACGATCCAAATCCATTCGATCTCTGTCTCAAAGGCGAGATGCGGACACACCTGGCCGAGGCCATCTCTAAACTGAGCGAGAGGGAGCAGCTCATCCTTTCTCTCTACTATCGCGAAGAGCTCACCATGAAGGAAATTGCCAAGGTTGTGGGAGTAGCGCTCTCGCGCGTGTCGCAGATTCGAGAAGCTGCAGTTGCAAAACTCCGCAAGACGCTCGCACATGTTCAGGGGCGTCCACAGTCAAGATATTCGACAACAGACCTTTTCGCCGAACAGGCTTAGCCCTCGCAGGAAACCACTATGACAGACACCAAACAACGGACGATGCAGGACGGCAGCGAAAAGCAACGCACCGTCGTGAACTGCAACTTTCGCTCAGCGGGCCGGCTCTCGAACGAAAATGCCCGTACGCTGACCTCCATCCATGAGACATACGCGCGGCACTTGGCCAGCGCTCTCGATGCATTTCTGGGCACCGGAGTTGAAATTAAACTTACCGGGCTTGAACAGCGCCCGATCAAGGAACACATCGCAGGGATTCCTGCATTAAGTTATATTGTTCCTTTTTCACTCAGCACCATACCGGGCGCCACGATCGTCGAGTGCGATATCAACATGATATTTCCCATTGTTGATCTTCTGCTCGGCGGTACCGGTACTGCCGGAAACGGACCGCGGGAACTCTCTGAGATTGAAGAAGAGATTATGCATGACGTGGTACTGCTTCTGGTGCGGCAGGCAGAAAATGCGTGGCGGCTTCCGGACATGCCGCTTGCACCAAACCGCAGAGTCAAATCCTCCGTACTTCACCAGTACTGCCCACCCAATGAGAAAGTCACCAGCGTGAAGTTCGAGATCGATGTTGCGGGCACGGTCGGCTCCTTCCAACTAGTGTTTCCTGCTGCATTTCTCAATGTGCTGATTCAGCAAGTCAAGCTCGATCAGCCGCAGAAGAAAAGCAGCGTGCGTTTCTTTCCCCGGCCATCCATTCGTGAGCGGATACTCGATTGCGATGTGGAAGTTGCCGCAGAGTTGCCGGAGCTGCGGGTTGCCGTCCGCGATCTGCTTGCGCTGGTTCCAGGCAGCGTGCTGAAACTGCGGGCTCCAATTCGCACTCCTGGCATGCTCACCGCCGGCGGACACGGCGTCTTTGAGGCAACACCGGTACGAAACGGCACACAAAAGGCGGCGCAGTTGGGTCGCCGTCTGTCACTAAATCACTGGGAAAGGGTGTAAGAGTCATGGAGAATCAAGTCAAGATCGCGGTAAAAGTATTTGCGGCAGAATTGGCGAGCGCAGTTTCCGCATCGCTTGAAAAAGCCATCGGCTCACCCTGGCCGCTTGAAGTGATGGACGCAGATCAGCCGCCAGCCCGGCGTGGGCAGCCTGTCCAGTTCAGCCTCAAGCTGGACGGAGGCCTGCGTGGCCAGTGCTTCATCGAGTTTTATCAGCCGGAAGTCACGGAATTGGTCGCAAAATTCAACGGCCAGACCGCAGAGACTGCTCCAGAAGAGCAAGCAAGACTGCTTGCGGCCGTGATCGCTTCATCGACTACGGCACTTGGCGAATCGCTCACGCCATTGTACGGTGAACTCTCGTGCAAAGTGGATAGTGTTTCCGGCCTTGCGTTTGGCGGCATGTTTGTCGTTCCCCTTGCAACAACAGCCGACGGACCAGACGCCACGGTGCTACTCTATTTCGACGGCCAATTGCTTGACGCTCTCGCCTCAGCCGCTTCTGGCGATGAAGACGCGGAGAAGACCGGCGGGCGGTTTAATCCCGCAAATCTCAAGTTGGTGATGGATGTCGAGCTCAACGTCACGCTGCGTTTTGGGCAGCGCCAGTTGCCGCTGCGCGACGTGTTAGAGCTGACGAGCGGCTCCGTTGTCGAGTTGGATCGGCTGGTGGACGAACCTGTTGAGTTGTTGCTTGATGGCAAACTTGTGGCGCGCGGTGAGGCTGTGATCGTCGACGGTAACTATGGGCTGCGCGTAACCGAAATTCCACAGGCTGTCGAGACGCACTTTATGCGTTAGACCGAGGGGAGCCGATCACGATGAATTTTTCGCTGAAATCTCTTTTGCCTGCGCGCGATCTGGGCTGGAACCGTGTTCGCGCCGTCTGCGCTTCGTCCGAGTGCCACACCAAGTTGTTCACTAAATATATTCCAGGTAGCCGCACCGGTATTTTTGCCGGTGATAAATGGTTCTGCTCGCCGGATTGTTTTGCAGTTGGTTCGCGTGACATTCTCGCGTCGCTTTCGAACGGATGCGTCGTCGAGATGCCGCGCACTCCACGGCTTTCGATTGGCTTGGCGCTTTTATCGAAAGGATACATAACGGAGGAGCAATATCGTTCTGCTGTGCTCGTAAGCGAACTCCGCGGCGAGGCGCTGGAGATCACTCTACAGAATTGCGGCTATGCCAACGAAAAGCAATTGGCCGCCGGCCGAGCTGCACAGTGGGGCTATCCGGCGCTTGCGCAGGAGCTGAGCGGCCAGACGATCGAAGGCGATCTTCCTGCATCATTGCTAGGCGTGCACCGCACAGCGCCTATCCATTACGCACCTCACTCCAAACGGCTCGTGCTCGGATTCGTTGACCGCGTCGAACACGGACTGCTGCAAGCCATCGAACAGATCACAGGGTGCCGTCCCGAGCCCTGCTTTATCACCCGCGCCGAGTTTGAAGAGCAGATCGGGCGGCTGACGGCAATGCCAGGCTACAAAGAGGCCGTCATTGACGATCCTGGAACGGTGACACAGATGGGCCGCACTCTGGGTGGATGGGCCATCGAAGTCGGAGCGCTTGAGGCGAACTTTGCCCGATGCGGCTCCTCAGCATGGGTCAGGATCACAGGCAAGCGCGGGACTGTGGACGTGGTCTTCGCACTAAGAGCTCGGTCTACGGCAAGCAAGACAAAACTTTCCACAATGGTTCCCGAAGTAACTGTCAATCTGGGCTAGACGAATCGGCAATTGTTGCCGATAGATAGCCCAGGTGACGATACAGTGTTGAAGACGGGCGTAATCGAATTCCCTGCCGGCCGCTGCTTTCTGGTTGAACCGAAGCACACTTACAGCGAAAGCGCCGACAACCTTCCGGACCTCCCGGTCATGACGGAGACACTGCTGGCGCTGGAACTTCAGCTCCAGAATTACGCCGTAGATCTGCATGCGTTCTCTGAGGTAGTGCTCGCCGACCTGGGCGCAACCATTCAGGTGTTGCGTATGGTGGGACGCGAGTACGGCGCCAGCGACGATGGATTTACCCGCATAGAAGATTACATCTGTACCTTCGGCCCTACCGCTTGTTTTGAGGCCGTCGCGAAGGGCGTAATGGCCAGAAACCTCCAACGTCACACCGTCTCTCAGATTTGGGCACACTCCCGGCAGGTTGCGCAAAATGCGAAGCGCCTGGCTGAGACGGCTCGTTGCGCGATCAGCCCCGATCAGGCCTATACAGCCGGACTGCTGCACACCATTGGCTCCCTGCCCACGATTCTTGGATGGGACTCGATCGAAGCTTCGCATGATTATGCTTCGACTGCTCTGAAACTCGCCGAACGGTGGGCATTCCCCAGCTATCTGCGCGACTTTTTCTGCGAGATGCTGATGCCTGGCTACAACCCGCAATGGTCCGAAATCATTGCGGAGGCACATCGTCTGGCCAGCGGACAGACAGATCATTGCTCACTGTACGACGCCGCGATTCGTCCTTCTGCATAAATCGATCGCCATATGGCGTTTCTCTATCGTTGCGACTCCAGCACGGGGATGTACAGGCGCCTCAGCGCGTTAAATCCCTTCTCATATTGCCTTCCGATGAGGATGTGAGACTGAAGATGAGAACACATATGGCACATCCGCGCTCATTCTCATCGTTCCCTCATTCTTTCGCATATCTAATCGCCTTTGGCCGGCAGTTTCGGGCAAACTTTGCCTAGTAGGATGGCATGCTCCGTGCATGTCCATGTGGCATGGACAGTGGATACTATGCTGCAAGTACGGCTCTGGTCACGAGCACCCAGCAGATGGACACCATCGCCAATAATCTGGCGAACTCCAGCACTGTAGGGTATCGCGCAGAGCGCGCTGTCTTCAGCTCAGTGCTCGCGGATGCCAACAGCGCGGCTGGCTCACCATTGGACAAGGCAATCAATCAATTCGGCATTGCTAGCGATACCGTCCTCGATCTCAGCCAGGGAGCACTCCAGAAGACGGGCAATGAACTTGACGCCGCCATTCAGGGCCCTGGGTATTTCGTAGTGCAGACGGCGAATGGTCCGGTATACACGCGTGACGGCAGCTTCCAGATTTCGGGCCAGGGACAACTGGTGACAGCCACAGGTGACGCTGTCATGAGCGACTCCGGCACGATCAAGATGCTGCCCGGCCATATATCGATCAGCGCCGATGGAACAATTTCGGTCAATGGCGCTATCACCGGGAAACTGCACATCGTCGAGTTCCCCGCAGGAACAAAACTGCAAAGCGCCGGCGATACCTATTACACCGCGCCCCCGAATATGGCAAAGACAGCTACCAATTCCGACGTGCGGCAGGGTTTCCTCGAAAGCTCGAATGTCAACCCCATTCTTGGCCTCGTAGATCTTATTTCGACCGAGCGCAATGCCGAGATGATGCAGCGTGCGCTTTCCATGTTCAAGTCAGAGATCGATAAAACAGCAACACAGGACCTGCCAAAGGTCGGATAAAGGAGACAACGGATGTTTCACGCGCTTTACACCGCAGCCAGCGGCATGACAGCTCAACAGCTCAATCTCGACAACATTGCGAACAATCTCGCAAACTCGAGCACTGCTGGTTTCCAATCGCGCCGGGTTCAGTTCTCCGACCTTCTCTATCAGAACGACATCATGCCCGGTGCCGCTGCCACGCAGCAGACCACTGTCGCTTCGGGCCTGCAGATCGGTCTCGGCACGCGGCCCGGCAACACTGAGATTGTGCAAACACAGGGCGACCTGAGCAGCACCGGTAACCCGCTCGATCTGGCGATTCAGGGTACAGGCTTCTTTCAGGTTCTCATGCCCAACGGACAAATCGGCTACACGCGCGCCGGCTCGTTCCAAACGGATCAGCAGGGCAACCTGGTCACAGCTAGTGGCAATCCAGTGCAGCCAGCCATCAATATTCCAGCCTCGGCCACCAACATCACCATCGGCAGCGACGGTACGGTGAGCGTTACCCTGCCCGGACAGACGGCAGCGCAGCAGGTAGGTGTTATCCAACTGGCAATGTTCGCGAACCCCGGCGGCCTCAACAGCATTGGCAACAATATTTATCTGCCCACAACCGCATCGGGCAATCCGATTGTCGGAGCGCCCGGCAGTTCTGAGGGACTGGGCACTATTCAGCAGGGCATGCTGGAGCAGTCAAACGTGAATGTTGTCGATGAGTTCGTGAACATGATTCTGGCGCAGCGTTCCTACGAGTCGAATTCACGCGTCATCAAGGCTGCTGACGAGATGCTGCAACAGTTGAACCAGTTGGCCCAATAGGTGGATGTTTCGATGAAGAGCCTCAGACCAATCTTGTTCTGCATTGCAGTTGCCGCTGCGGCGCTGCCGGCTCTGGCTGCTCCGGGACGCTTTGCCATCACGACGGAGCGAATCGCAGCGGCCATCACGAACAGAGGAGTGCAGATTACACCGGATCAGGTGACGCTTTTCACCGGCGTGGTCGCAAGCGTCGCCAATCCAGAACTCAAGGTGGAGTCCATCGATCGCAGCGGAAACAGGCAGGCCATCGCTCGCATCGCGTGTGCAGACTCGGCTCAGTGCCTGCCGTTCATGGTAAGCCTTCGTGTTAATGACGGTGCAAGTTTAGAAATTGCTTCCACTCGGGTTCTGTCATCCAGTTCATCGTTCAAGCCCGTTCAGTTTGCCGTTCGGCAGGGCACAACGACCGCTCTCTATCTCGATGGAACGCATGTTCACATCAGTCTTTCGGTCATCTGCCTTGAAAGCGGTATCGCGGGACAAACGATACGCGCTTCCAGCCTTGACCGGCATCAGGTCTTCACAGTCCAGGTTGCAGGCGACGGAACATTGAGAGGCAGGCTGTGATGAAGACGAACTTTGACCGGCTAATCTTTTTTTTCGCGTGCGCAGGCATGCTGCTCTGCGGTGCAGCTAATGCTACGGCCAAAACCCGCAAGCCGGAGAGCCCTGCACAGCTGCGGTCGCAATACATTGCACACGTACAGGAGACCGATGTTCCGACAGTGCAGCGCACCACTGGCAGTCTATGGACGCCGGATGCACAGCTCAACGATGTTTCCACAGATTACAAAGCAAGAAGGCTGAACGATACGCTGGTCATTCTTGTCTCAGTACAGACCACGGCCGCGCAAAGCGGCGACGTCAACAGCGCGCGAGCCTTTCAGACCAACTCGGCCATCACTGGTCTAGCTGGCGATATCAACACAAAGGGATTGAATCCTCTCTTCAACGCGAACTCTTCCTCCTCGCTGAAGGGGGCGGGAGCAACTGACTCGAGCACCACATTCCAGACAAGCCTCACGGCTCAGGTGGTTGCTGTATTGCCTAGCGGGAACCTTGTTGTGGAAGCACAGCGCAAGATCTTCATGAACAATCAACATGAGGATGTAACCGTCCGGGGCGTTGTTCGCCCCAACGATATTGGTCCGAACAATACTGTGCCCTCCGCAGCGCTGAGCAATCTTGAGATTGAGATGAAGGGCAAAGGCATTATCTCAGACAGCACACGGTCGCCCAACTTTATAACGCGCGCACTGCTCTGGCTTACGGGATTTTAAAGTCGATGACATCTGTAACTACATCTGCGAGAGTTTGGCTGCGTTCCATTGCCTGGGCACTAAGCCTGGGCTGCGCAGTCTGCGCAATCAACCCATACGCAGCAGCCAATACACCAAATCGTCAGGTTCTGGTAAGAGACATTACCAGCGTGGAAGGTGTGCGTAACAACATGCTGGTCGGCTACGGCCTTGTGGTCGGCCTGAATCGCACTGGCGACAGCCAGCAAACCTACTTCACTGTGCAGACACTCGCCAATGCCATGCAAAGAATGGGCGTGCTGATCTCTCCCGGCACCGTGCAGGTAAAGAATGTAGCCGCCGTTTTCATTACAGCTTCACTGCCACCGTTTTCACGCCCGGGAGCCGCGCTCGACGTTACGGTTTCGTCAGCCGGCGACGCCAAGAGCCTTGAAGGCGGGGTGCTGCTAATGAGCGCTCTGCACGGTCCGGACGGCCAGGTTTATGCCGAGGCGCAAGGTCCGCTGACCGTGGGAGGATTCTCGGTCGGCAATGGCGCCAACACCAAGCAGGAAAACACGCCTACTGTTGGCGTAATTCCCAATGGAGCTATTGTGGAGCGTGACACCGCAGTCGACCTGCACGACTTCAAGGTCGTTTCTCTGCTGCTGCGCAATCCCGACTTCACTACGGCGCGGCAGATTGCCGACGCCATCAATGCGGACTTCCATAAATCAGTTGCAACTGCGCTTGACAGCACTCGTGTAGATGTCTCGGTCCCTGAAGCAGCCGAAGCATCTGTCCCCGTTTTGATCTCGCGCGTGCAGAACCTTTCGCTCATGGTCCACACTCCGGCTCGCATCGTAGTCAACGAGCGCACTGGAACCATCGTTCTGGGTGGTGATGTGAAACTGACGCCGGTTTCGGTAATACACGGCAACCTGTCCATCCAGGTAGTTACTTCCTACGCCGTCGCTCCCATTCCCGGCGCGCCGATTCGTAACGGACCGGGCACGGTCGTTGTGGATCCGCGCCTCTCGGCCACGCCACAAGGAGCACAGTCGGCTGGGCTTGCGGGGCAGAATCCAGCCTCACAGAATCCTGCTGCGCAAAATCCGGCGGCCCAGAATCCAGCCGCGCTGAGCGCACCCGGTCAGGCGCCCGGCGCAGACAATGTCCTCCCTGGCCAGCCCGCGGCCCTGGTTCCGGAAACGACCGTGAGCGCGGATGACAGCCCCGCACAAACCATGCGGCTGGATGACGGCGCGAATGTCGAAGAGTTGGTCAATGGCCTTCATGCAATCGGCACCACCGCTCGCGATGTAGTGGCCATTCTGCAGGCGATCAAGGCCGAAGGCGGTCTGCAAGCCGAACTGGAGGTGCAGTAATGGGTTCGAGCATGATTGGACTCGGCGGAGCGGCCGCGCAACTCAATGCGCAACAGGCGCAGGATACACACACCCTGTCGCAACTCAGTTCCCTGCGCGGCACAAACGATGCTGCCAGGATCGAGAAGGGCTCCGAACAGTTTGAAACCATGCTCCTCTCCAGTTGGCTTCGGCAAGCCGAAACGTCATTTGCCACAGTTCCCGGTGCAGATGACGGTGACGACCAAGATAAGGCTGGCCGGGACCAGATATTGGGATTGGGCGTGCAGTCACTGGCGCAGGCTCTCGAGGCTGCGGGTGGCATTGGAATTGCTAAGATGATTGCTAAAGCCATGACCGCACAGGCTGAAAAGGCAGATCCGGCGGCCATGGCGGCGGATTCGGCCCATTCGGGCCAAAATTCCGCCGGAAATCTGAGCTTTCGATTAAACTCCGGCGGCCAAAGTGCCGATAGAGCCGCAGGTTCAGAGAAGGAAGCAAAATGAGAATCGATCTTTACAATTCGGCAGCCAGCCAGATCGGCAGTGAGCCGAACCAGAAACGCGTCGGCGCACAGAACATCGCGGCAACCGAATCGGATAGCGGCGGCGATCGGACAACGCTGACTTCCGGCTCAGGTTCGGTAAGCGCACTGGTGAGCGAGGCGATGCATTCGCCTGAAATTCGCCAGGATAAGGTGCAAAGCCTGCAGCAGGCTATCAGCAGCGGTCAGTACAAGCTCGAACCCGACAAGATTGCCGGGGCGATGATCGACGAGCACGCCTGATCGTATAGCTGCTCCAGCCACTCCGCGGGAACGCCGGAACAGGAATTGGCCACAAATGATTGCGGCGGAAGTTAGAACCCGGAGCGTCAAGGCTGGAGAACACCTCCAGCTTTTGCGCTCGCTCGCCTCTGAGCTGGAACGCGCGATGGACGCAATGTCGCGCAATGATCTTCAAGAATTTGAAGACAGCATCGCCAGCCAGCAGGACCTCAGCGAACAACTCAGCCGACTGGCAGATGAGCTGAGCGCCGCGTCGCAGCCAACCTATCCCCTTCCATCTCAGTCCGCAGATTCCGATCTCATGCATGAAATTCGTACTGCAACTGGAGAGTTGCAGCGGCTCAATTTCCGCTACTCAATTCTGCTTGAGCATTCAAGCCGCTCGGTCGCCTTGATGGCTTCGCTGTTCACTTCATTCCAAGGGCAACTTCAGGAGGCTTCTGGCCCCGGGCTGAAACATCAGACCTGGTCCTGCCAGATGTAATCGCCATGGGAGGCTTGACCACATCACTTTTGACGGGCATGCAGGCCCTCAACGCAACGCAGGCCGCACTCGCCGCCACGAGCAACAATATCGCGAACTCGAACACCGCGGGCTATACGCGCGAAGTCGCGCAGATGAGCGAAAAACAGGAGCAGTTGATCGGCGGCACCGTGGTTGGAGGCGGTGTTTCGCTCAACGGCATCCAGAGCGTGCGGGACGAGTTGATCAATCTGCAGATCCAGCAGCAGGCATCGCAGCGGAGCGAAGCCGATACGGAATCTTCAAGCCTGCAGCCGGTCCAGAATTTCTTTTCCAGCACCGGCAACGACATCGCAAGCACGCTGAGTGCATTTTCAAGCAGCTTGTTGCAGCTATCTGCCAGTCCTTCCAACGCCGCTGTGCAGGAAAGCGTTTTGACGTCCGGCCAGAATCTGGCGCAGTCGTTCAACAGCACTGCAAATGGCCTCACCAGCGCTCAAACGACGGCAGACCAGCAGGTAACCACTACTGTTGCACAGATCAATTCCCTTACCCAGCAGATTGCACAGTTAAACGCTCAGCTTTCGCCGTCGGTCATGACACAGCAAAATGGCGGCACCATTGAAGACCAACGCGACCAGCTTGTGCAGCAGCTCTCCACGCTGGTCGGCATCTCGGTTACGCAGAGCAGCGACGGTGAAGTCATCACAACCGGTAACGGCACGCCTCTGGTGATGGGCGGCCAGAGTTACAATCTGCAGACCACCACCGGTTCTGACGGGCTCCAGCACGTGCTTGACTCCAATGGCAACGACATTACGTCCAACATTCAAGGTGGCCAACTAGGCGGCACGCTCCAAATTCGCGATCATGTAATTCCTGGATTTCTGAACTCGCTCAACACCCTCGCAAGCCAGTTCGCAACCGCATTCAACAGTGCGCAAGCTGCAGGTTATGACTCGAATGGCAATGCCGGTCAGGCATTCTTCACCGTTCCATCAGGCACAACCGGCGCAGCCGCGGGCATCTCGGTCGCCATCACCAGCGGCTCGCAGATTGCCGTGAGTTCAGACGGCTCGGCAGGCAGCAACGGAAATGTCGCCAATCTTTCAAATAGCCTTACCAATGCGTTGCCCTCAGGG
Organism: Occallatibacter sp.; assembly: GCA_035546015.1. Taxonomy (GTDB): domain Bacteria; phylum Acidobacteriota; class Terriglobia; order Terriglobales; family Acidobacteriaceae; genus Telmatobacter. The sequence continues at coordinate 3,890 of DASZXD010000189.1, read as the reverse complement.
CAGTCAGCGGCAAACGCTTATGCAAGCCTGGTTTATCAGGTGGGCAACGCCGCTTCGAATGCCAGCGATAAGTCCACAGCGCTCAGCCAGAGCATTCTGCAGCTTACAAATCAGCAAAACTCAGTCTCCGGCGTCAACATCGACGAGGAAACGACGAATCTAATTCGCTTTCAAACGGCTTATGAAGCCGCGGCACGCATCATAAGCACAATTCAGGCCCTCAACACCGCAACCATCAACATGGTTTCGTAGAAGAGTGACGAATCGATATGCGCGTTAGCTCAAATATGGTTCCGAATATTCTGGCAGACCTGCAGCAGAGCCAGTCCACACTGAATACAGTGCTGCAAGAAGTCGCCACCGGCAAGCGCGTAAATTTGCCTTCCGACGATCCGGCCGCATCATCACAGATGGTGCAAAATACTCTCGAAACGGCAAATGTGGACCAGTACACCAAGAACATCAACAGCGTTCTCGCTAATGTGCAGCAGGCAGGCTCAGCACTGAGTTCCGTTGTTACGTCGCTCACTCAAGCCGTGTCTTTGGGCACACAGGGCGCAAACGGCACCAACTCGGCCAGCAATCTGGCCGCAATTGCACAGCAGGTGCAGAGCATCCTGTCTGCAGTTGTTGCAGCCGCCAATACCTCTGTGGGCGGCACATATCTCTTCGGCGGAACGAATACGACTACAGCGCCGTATACAGCGGATTCCTCGTCTTCAACAGGCTATACGTACAACGGCAACAGCAACTCGAACTCGGTTGCCATTGGCGACAACCTGAACGTGCAGGTTAATCTTCCCGGCAGCCAGATATTTTCTGACTCGACCAATAATGTAATCGGCACTCTCAACTCGCTCGTATCTGCGCTTCAAAGCGGAAATTCAGCGCAGATCTCGGCCGCCACTTCTTCGATCAGCGCGGCAATCGATACTGTCAGTCAGGCGCAGGGCTTTTACAGCAATGCCGCAAGCCAGTTGAATGCGCAGGAAACCTCTTTGCAGCAGGACACAGTTACGCTCACCACGCAACAAAACAGCCTCGTTGGCGTGGACGAAGCTCAGGCCGCCACCCAGTTGAGCCAGGCAGAAACCGCGAACAGCGCCATCCTGGCAGCTGCCGCCAAGGTATTGCCAAATACATTGCTCAATTATCTTTCTACGCCATCAGCATAGATACTTCACTCACTCTGTGCACCACCTGCGCTTTGCATAAGAGCATAATTGCGCCTTGCGTGCATTCGAGCGCTTGTTTTTTGCGCAAAAAAAAGGGCGCGTTTATACGCGCCCAAAAATTGCCCACTCGATAATCTTGTCTAAGCCGACCAACTCAACTGCGCCGGCTCGATTTGCAATAGCAGCGGCACGCTATATTTCTGGTTCCGCTCGGGAGGCAGAATCTCCGGTCCGTCGCCCGAGTTGCGTTGATCGAGTTGCTGCCACACCCCGCGGATACGAAGCGTCTCTGCCATCAACTCGTCCATAAGTTTTGCCGACTGCTTCGCCTGGGACAGAATGATCTCCCGGCGCAGCTTGGAATAAAACGCAATCAGCTCTCGGGCCAGTATTCCGCTGTTGGGGTCTACCCAGTTCTCGAGCACGCCGAGAACTACCAGAGCGTGTTTCAATTCGCGTGCCCGCTCTTCGAGATCGCCCCTGCGCTGCGCGGCCGCGCCGCGCCGCAGGTCGCCTGCGAGCGTGTCGTAAAGAGCGATCAGAAGCCCAAACCCGCTCGCTCCCTCTACTGCTGTTTTTCGATATGCCAAGTCTGTCTGATTCATAGTGTTCTCTAGTGGTTCGACGAGGAGTTCTGGCCCAGTTCGGTATTAATCTGCTGCATCTCCATGGGCAGTTGCTGCAGCAGGATCTCAGCTTTGCTGTACTCGTTCTGCAGTTGCGTCCGCAAAGGCTGAATGTAGTTTGTCTCGAAGTTGGAGATTTCGGTCTGCAGATCGCCGTATTCGCTGTTCAGGCTCTGCAGATCGACAGTGAAGGCCCCGTTTCCTGGGCTTAGAAAACTGTTCAGTTGCTGGTCGAGCGAATTGGAGAAGCCGTTGAACGACGCGCCCTGGAAGAAGCTCTGCACATCGCTGAAGTTGTTCTGCAGGGCGCTCTGTAGAGCTGAAGAATCCACACTCAGCGTGCCATCGTTTTGCATCGAGATGCCGAGTGACGAAAGATTGGGCATCGTCGTTGTTCCCGACGACGGCGTATACGTGTAATTGATCGCGCTGAGTAACGCGCTCTGCAGATTGCGGATGCTCGAATCAGTGGAGAGCACGCCTTCTCCTGAGCCCGCCACATAGGTGAACTGCGAGTTCAGCGCAGAGATAGCTGTGTTGTAATCGCCGACAAACTGGTTGATAGCGGTAGTGGCCTGCGAAACGTCCTGCGATACGCCAAGGCTTACCTGAACACCAGGATCGGCACTGAGCAGGTTCAGCGTGAGACCTGGGACTGCACCCGTTACCGTATTCGATGCGCTGGAGATCGAGATGCCATCCACGGTAAGTGCCGCATTCGTGCCTGTCACGGCCTGCGTAAAGCCAAAGCTTGGTGAAGCGGAATCGTCGACTGTAAAGTTCGCACCGCTTCCTGAGGTATTCGCTACGATAGCGAGGCGAGAGCCGCTCGCATCGGTGATGACACTGGCAGTGAGGCCCAGATTATCGCCATTGATCTGATTGGCCACGTCTGAAAGCGTCTGTGACCCGTCGGTGGTGATGGTTGCCGTGGCGCCGCTGCCCGCGGTGATGGTAAAGCTTCCAGCCGGCAGCGCAGTGGTGCTGCTTGCAAAGATACCCGAGGTCCATGAGGCTGTAGTTGCCAGGTTGTTCACGACAACCACGTGATTGCCCATGGTGCTGCCGGAAGCAGCTGACGCTGTCACGACATTAGAATTCGATGAACTGACCGTACGAGCGGAAAGCGGGCCAACAATGCTGTTGAGCGACTGAATGTCGTTGTCGAGATTAGTTGTATAAGTCTGAATCTGTTTCAGAGCGCTGATCTGGTTCTGAATTAGCGATTCCTGCGAGTACCAGGCCTGCTCAGGCGCTTGAGCGGCAGTAACTGCCGAATTCACGGCGGCCGTAACATCGAGGCCGGGTGAAGAAGCTCCGAATGCTGCTTCGAGGATCGAACTCAGGTCGACCGACGAGGAGGAGGAACCCGAAAGCAAGGAGCTAAGCGCCGAAGAAATAGAGCTCATACAATTTCCTTTTACTGTGCCCGGCGGGATTCAAATTCGTCCCTTCAGGCACGTTTCCTATCGGCATTTTCAGGTGAAAAATACAGGCTCTTCGGAGCAAAAAAGAGGGGCGCCGTTAGGCGCCCCGCGGAGGTATGGTTAGGTTAGGTAGACTGGTTTACTGCAACAGCTTCAGGACTGCCTGTTGTGCCTGGTTGGACTGTGACAGAGCTGCCATGCCCGTCTGCTGCAGCACGTTGTACTGCGTCATCTGGGCAACCGTCTTGCCGATGTCAGCGTTCTGCACGTTGTTCTCGGCGCTGGTCAGGTTAGTAACCTCAGTATTTTCAACGTTCGTTGTAGCGCTGAGCTGGTTCACTGCCGCGCCGATGGAGCCGCGGTTTGCAGCCACTGTGCCGATTGCTGTCGTGATGTCTGTCAGCGCCGTCTGCGCGGTCGCCGTCGAGGTCAGGTCCGTGCCGGTCAGACCCAGGGCGGCCGTGGTCAGCGCGCCGATCACGGTGGAGGTGGTGTTGCTGCCGCTGGTCGTACCATCCGAAGTGAAAACGGCGGAGGTGGTGCCAAAGATCGCTTCGCCGTTGTAGTTGGTTGTGGTGCCAATGTTACCGATTTCGGTCAGGATCGACTGATACTCGGTATCCAGAGCGGTCGCCTGGCTGGTGGACAGGCCGCCTGTGGAG
>DASZXD010000188.1:0-4489 GCA_035546015.1 Occallatibacter sp. | reverse complement strand
CTATCGCGTGGGCTATGCGCAGCCCTCGCGGCGGCCTGCGGACGGGCGGTATGGCGAGAATCCCAACCGGCTGTTCAAGCACACGCAGTATCAGCTGATTCTGAAGCCGCCGCCGGTGAATGTGCAGGAGCTGTATCTGGAATCGCTGGAGGCGATGGGGATCGACCTGAAGAAGCACGACCTCAAGTTTGAGGAAGACAACTGGGAGTGGCCCGCGGGCGGCGCGTGGGGCGTGGGCTGGCAGGTGATGCTGGATGGCCTCGAGATTACGCAGTTCACCTACTTTCAGCAGTGCGGCGGGCTCGATCTGGATCCGATGTGCGCGGAGCTGACGTATGGCATGGAGCGCATTGCGAAGTATCTGCAGGATGTGGAGTCGATCTACGACATTGTGTGGGCGCGCGATCCTGATACCGGCGCCGCGGTGACCTATGGCGATGTGCGGCTGGCCGAGGAGTTGCAGTTCTCGGTGTACAACTTCGAGTATGCGGAGGTTGACAAGCTGTGGACGCACTTCAACCTGTATGAACAAGAGGCGCAGACGCTGCTGGCGAAGGCCAATGCACTGCTGAGCGACGAGAAGGCGAGTGCGGCGGAGAAGAAGAGATTTCCGCTGCTGGCGACGTATGAGCTGGCGCTGAAGTGCTCGAACCTGTTCAATCTTCTGGATGCGCGCGGGGCGGTGAGCGTGACCGAGCGCGTGGGCGTGATTGGAAGGATTCGGAACCTGGCTGTGGGCGTGGCCAAGGCGTATGCGCTGCAGCAGCAGGCAGCGTAGCTGGTTGAGAGTGGTGCTTTCCCACCCTTGCGACAAAAACAAAAACGCCGCAAGGATGGGGCACCCAAGCTGGTCGGCAAGTCAGCGGGAAAGTTTGAAGGATTATGGCGGATTTTTTGTTGGAGATTGGGCTGGAGGAGGTTCCGGCCCGCATGATTGCCGGGGCTGAGGCTGAGCTGGGTAAGCGCGTCGGCGATCTGCTTACGCGCGAGCGGCTGCTGGCTGACGGCGCAAAGGTGACGACCTACTCGACGCCGCGGCGGCTGGCTGTGCTGGCCGAGGGCGTGCTCGCGCGCCAGGCGGATACCGAAGAGAAGATGACCGGTCCGTCATGGAAGGTGGCGTTTAAAGACGGCGCGCCGACGGCGGCTGCGGAGGCTTTCGCAAAAAAGGCCGGAGTGAGTGTTGACGCGCTCGAAAAGGTGACAACGCCGAAGGGCGAGTATGTCGGAGCTACAGTAAAGCGCGAAGGGCGCACAGCGGCGGAGTTGCTTGCCGCCGAGCTGCCGAAGGAAGTGCTGGCGATTTACTGGGCCAAGAATATGTACTGGCAAAGCCCCACCGGGCACAAATCGCCCAGTGGGGACCCCATGAGCACGGGCAAGTCGGAGCGGTTTGTAAGGCCGGTGCGATGGCTTGTGGCGCTGCTCGATTCATCTGTAGTCCCGCTGGAGATTGCGGGGATTGCGGCGGGCAATGCGAGCCGCGGGCATCGCGTGCTGCATGGCGCAGAGCCGGTGGTGATTGCCGCGCCGAACGCGTATAAGGAAGCGCTGCGCGGTGCTCATGTGGTTGTGGATGTAGCTGAGCGCAGGCATACGATCCGCAAGGCGCTGGATGCGGTGACGCGGACTGTGCCGGGGGCGCGCTGGCGCGAGGACGAGGCGCTGGTGGAGACGGTCGTGCACCTGACCGAGTGGCCGTCGGCGATTCTGGGCGAGTTTGAAGCCGAGTATCTGGCGCTGCCGGAAGAGGTGCTGGTAACGGTGATGCGCGATCACCAGAAGTACTTTGCCGTGGAAGATGCGCAGGGCAAGCTCGCACCGTATTTTCTGGCCGTGCTGAACACGCAGGTCGATGCGGAGGGCGCGGCTATTATCCGCAACGGCAATGCGCGTGAGCTGCGGGCGCGGTTCAAGGATGCGCGGTTCTTCTGGGACTTCGATCAGAAGACACCGCTGGTCGAGCGCGTGGAAAGCTTGAAGAATGTGACGTTCCAGAAGGAGCTGGGGAGCTACTACCAGAAATCTGTCCGGATGAAGTTGCTAGTGGACGAGTTGGTAGATGAACTTCATAAAGCCGGTAAGACGCTCAATAGATCGGTCACCTTCGATGCAGCGGTTTTGGCAAAGACCGATTTGACAACGGAACTCGTGAAGGAGTTCACGGAGTTGCAAGGGATCATCGGAGGTCTCTATGCGCGTGCGCAGGGCCTAAATGAACTTGCGGCAAGCGCCATTTATTCCCAGTATCAACCAGCATCAACTGAGGACGCGATTCCGTCGATAGCCGAAGGGCAGCTACTTGGAATTGCAGATCGAGCAGACACGATTGTTGGAATGTTTGGCATCGGCTCGCAACCCACGGGTTCCAAGGACCCATTCGCATTACGGCGAGCAGCGAACGGAATCGTGAAAATACTTGCGGAAGGAAACTTGCCGCTCGCATTGACAGTGATTTTGAACCTTTCATTAGATCAGTACAGACCGGACCCATATCCGTTGTGGAGTAAATCACGACGAGAGCTGATGGTTGAGCTAAACAGCTTTTTCACGGAGCGGCTTCAGTTCTATTTGCGGGATGTGAAGGGGCACGCGTATGACGTGGTAAATGCTGTTCTCGCTACTGATGCCGACGATGTGCGCGATGCGATCGCGCGGGCTGAGGCTCTGACGGCGGTGCGTGGGTCGGATGATTTTGTCGCGATCTCGGCGGCTTTCAAGCGGATCAAGAATATTTTGCGGCAGGCTGAGGAGAAGGGATTCGCGGTTGGGTCGGCGGAAGGCGTGACGCTGGCTTCGGAGGCGCAGCAGTTGTCGAGCGCTGCGGCGGCGCTGGCTCCGCGCGTGGCGGAACTGCGCGGCAGGCGCGCTTATGGCGAGGCGCTGGCGCTGATTGCCACGCTGCGGCCTGCGGTGGATGCGTTCTTCGACAAGGTGATGGTGCTCGATCCCGATGCGGCGGTTCGTGGTGCGAATCTTGGACTGATCTCTTCGGTACTGAGCGGGTTTTCGGGGATCGCGGATTTCAGCGAGATTGTTACTTCGTAAAAGACTGTAAATAGTCATATCCTACCTTCTTTCATCTTCTGCATTTGCGCTTTCCCAGGTCTCAGAAGCGAGACCTGGGGCACCCATTTTCTTGCTTCAGCTGAAATCCCCAAAAGCAACCACAGGTTTTTCGACTCGTTCAGGATGACAATTTTTGTTTGCGCACGAGTTGCTGGCGCTTCGTTTGAACTCAGTTGCCATCGAGGAAGGCGCGGACGGCGGGGTCCAGGGTTGCGGCTTCGCAGCCGGGGGCGAGGTGGCCGCAGTCGCTCTGGAGCACGATGGTTTTTGCGCCGATTAACTTTGCAAAATCGAGTGCGGGCTCGGGGCTGACCATGTGGTCCTGCGCGGCGTTGACGATGAGCACGCGAGCCTTGATGCGCCGGGCGGCGTCTTCCATCGAACTGCCGTGTGCGATGTCGTGGTGGTCAATGGCGTCGAGCTGTGCCAGCCAGTCGTTGGCATCGAAGGGCTGAATGCCTTTGGCGTGCGCGGCGGCGTAGTCGGCGTTGAACTGGTCGGTGGTGTGGGTGTGCAGGTAGTTGGCGGGTGTGGTGAGGTTCAGATCCCAGATGAGCTGGGCGACGGGCGCAGTGATGGGCTGCGTGTAATGGCCCTGCTGAAAGGCGGGGTCGGAGCGGACGGCGTCAGCGTCGGCGCGGTAGAGCAGGAGGTCGCGGCTGTCTGGATGCGGCGAGCCGACGATGGGGATGGCTGCGTCCATGAAGCCGGGATAGTCGACGATCCACTCGAAGGTCTGTATGCCGCCCATGGAGATGCCCATGACGGCGTGGAGATGCTTCAGGCCGAGGGTTTCGGTGGCGAGGCGGTACTCGGTGTTGACCATGTCCTGAATGGTGAAGGCGGGGAATGCGGTGCCGTGCTGCGTGGTGGAGTTCGAGGGTGAGGAGGAGACTCCGTCGCCGAGCGCGTCGACGGCGATGACGAAGTATTTGGTGGGGTCGACGAGGCTGTCGGGCTTGATGGCGTCGGCCAGGTTGGCGCTCACTCCGGAGAACCATGTGGGGAAGAGCACGGCATTGGAGCGCGCGGCGTTGAGCGTGCCCCAGGTGCGGTAGCCGAGGCGGCATTGGTCGATCTGCTGGCCGCTGACGAGTTTGCAGGTGCCCAGGTCAGCGAACTGCTGCTGGCCCTGCTGCGCGGCGGCGATGACAGGCGCGAGGGCAAGGATGGCCAGGAAGGCGAGCGTGGCGCGGGCTTTCATGGAGATGAGTGTATATGGGGTGGGTTGGAATTGCGGTTTCCGACTCTAGCGGCAAAAACAAAGACGCCGTGAGGGTGGGGCACCTGTGATGTTTCAAGAGGTTGTCCATTCGATCAGGACCGGAGAAGCTGTTTGTGACGAGCAAGCAGTAACCCTGGAGACCGAATGGACATTCACAAGAATGCCCGACTTAGCTTTCGCAGTCGAGAGGCATTG
>DASZXD010000187.1:0-4502 GCA_035546015.1 Occallatibacter sp. | reverse complement strand
AGATCCTGAAGTCTAAAGTTTTTCCACGCGGTAAGTTGTTTCGGTCCCCGTGGAATCGCGTCGGGAAATGACGTCCCCGGGACGAATCGACTTGCGGGCCTGACTGTATCGCAAATCACGGTCGCCCTGGACGCAAACCCGTGTATCTTTTCCCAGTTGCACGAAAGTCTGCCCAACAATCGGCTTACGGATTGCGGTGCCAGGCAGACCGTGATGGCTCAAATCGATTCGCCTTCGATGCGTGCGAAGCCGGATCACGTCTCCTGGAACAGGTTTCCATGAGGCATCGAGCCTGAGAAGATGCCATGCCGGCAATCGGCGCCCACGCATGACAGCCAGGAGCAATACGGCAGGTAGCGCTGTAAGCGGCAGCCTGACCCAGAGCGGGACAAAACTGATGACAACTGGCGTTTCGAAACCTCCGACCATTTGCCCGTTCTGGAGACTAATGTCCATCTGCATCGTTCCGGCGATCGGATCGAGCGGACTGAACCAGTCCCGTGCTAATGATCCCGAGCCACTGCCCGTCCGAATACGTATCATCTGTGTGGCCGACGCAGGCCCAAACGCGGCCAACCCGCGCGCATGCCCCAGATTGGCGGATGTGGTGTACGAGGCCTCGAACGCGCGAACCCCCAGATCGGTCGTCAGCTTCAGGTTGGCGCCGCCAGGCACCCATGCCCACGTGCGCAGTGCGCCACCCGACTGCTGTACCGGAAAGGATTGAATCGCGGCGCTTGTTTCAGCTCTCCAGACGGTGCCATCGATCAGAACTGTTGACGTGAAGCGGTGTGGTCCGGCTTGGGGCAGCAGCATGGGGGCCGAGAAGGTTCCATGCGCCAAATCGACTTCCATTGGTGATGGCTGTTGGTCATCCATCCTCAACCACGCGGCGCGGTCAACCTCACCAATGCTCACCCATTCGTCAACAATCTTCCCGGATGCTGCTGCTTTAAGCTGAACATTGAAGGGGATTGATTCTCCCCGCAGCCATGGCTCTGGTGTCCGCGAACTCAAGCCGAGAACGGCGTCACCGCGAACCGCGACGGACAACCGCACGGGACGAGTGCCCGTCATCGTGATGGAAAGGTGCCGGTCCTTTTTGATCGGAATGCGACAGAGGCGAAAGTACCGGCCGGAACTCGCAGGGGAAACACCGTTCACATGCCACGCCCAGTCCGCCGCTGGCGAGTCGGGGGCAAATGCCAGAACCGCGGCTTCGCTCGCCCACTCAGGAAGGGTCACTTGAACCGGAGTTGAAGCGGATAATGAAGTCACACGCACGCGAATGTATCGAGACAGTCTGCGAGCGACTTTCCAGAACGTGTCCACAAGGTCACCCGGGTCCGTCAAGGTCGCGACCGGGAGCGTATCAGCGCATCCAGCGACATACCGTTGGGCTTCCGTATTCACTTTCCCGAACCCAACCGCGATGAGTTCCACCCCGGATTCCCTTATACTCCGACACGTGCTCTCTCTTATCGCAGGGTCGGGTTGCGGGTCGGCGTCGAAGTCGGTCAGCAGAATAACTGCAGGAGGCGCTGCTCGGAGAGCTGCTTTATCCATCGAGGCCACTTTGGAGACGACCTGCCGGATCGCGCCGTACAGATCCGTATATCTGTCATCACTGGACAAATTCGCAGCGCGTTCGGCGATGCGGCGCCGCGCCGTCCGGCCTGCTTCTGTATCATCCAGGCTGGACAATTCGAGAGTGAGCCGCCGTTCGGGGTTCCCGAAACCTGAGATGGCCACGCTGCTGCCATTCGGGAGGGCATACGCCAGCAGAGCGAGCGCCTCGCGCCGCCATCCGTCGTGGTCCGCGCGCAGCGTTCCAGACTCGTCCACGAGTACGAACACGGTCCTGCGTGAGACCATTTCATCTTTTCGGTCCTGGCCAGGGCTTTGCAATGCTGCCGTGAAAATCAGCAGTAAAGCAGCGCACATCGGAGTCGGTCGGGCTGACTTTAGGCCGCTGATCTTTGCCGAGGTGGAATCTTTGTGCTTCCAGTACAAAGCCTGCTCAGGTGCCACTTCAGCTCTCCTCAATACCTGCCTTTCCAAAGTTCAGCGGTCGGCAATTCTTTGTGCCGGAACCTGATCAATCTCTGGCCGGAGCCGCGTCCCAGGCATGCCGCTGATTGCACTCCGTCGGCTCGCAACAACAGGCCCCCCGGATCCTCTGATGTTAAAGAAGCCAAGATAAGCTTCCGGCCGTGGAGTTCGATCTGCCCTGTGCGTCCGTCCAGCCCTGACATCGCCTTTCCTACCGCGCTCTCAACGACTACTGAGCAGAACTCCCATTTTCGCCATTGCCAGTTTGCCATCCACGGGGTCATTAAGAAACGGCACCTTAATTCCTTCTGTCAATGCTCAGCCGACTGCCTGAATCTTCCCCTGCTGACTCCGGTTGCGCAGTGTTCCCTCAGAGACACTCAGAAGGGCAGCGGCATCTTTGATTCGCAGGTACTCTCGGACGTTCCTTTCCATGTTCCGCGTGATAAAGGGTACGAACAAGAAGCCAACTGTACACTGTACAATACCTCTCGAAACATTGCAGTTCCATAAGGGTACTAAGTGGGTGGCTGGCACCCAAGTGACCTCGTTTCCGAGTCGATAGGCCACCCATAGCTTCGGTTTACGTGGATCGTCGGGCACATTCTGAAAAACCATCCTGTGCAATTTCACCGCGTCATTCTGTGAGGTTCGGTGTTCAGTACAACTTACGACTGGGACCGGAGATCTGTCCTTTATCGAAGAACAAGAGCAAGATGTTTGGAGCCTCCGCGTCGACAGGCAGGTGACGAAAGGGCTCCGGCAAGGGGAGGTTGCGAATCGCGTGCAGACGTTCCGGTTCGATGGCCAGACGTACAAGGAATTGGCAGGCGAAGAGAATTCGCCCACTGCTCCTGCTGGAGTTCCGATCGCAAGCACCTCGCCCTCGCGTCCTTCAGAACCCGATGCCAAATCTGAAATCGTGTCGCTCCTGGAACGCTGGCGCCAGAGTGTGTTGTCCGGTGCTGCGGACACGCTGGCGAATTGTTACGCGCCTACAGTCGAGTTGTACTTTCGACGTAAGAATGTCGACCAGGAAGACCTCCGCAAAATGCAGCAGGGCGAGGAGAGGCAGCGCCTGACGTTTCTAGAACGACGGAAGGTTGGAAAATCGTTTGTGAGCAAGAACTCCAGGTGTACTGGGTCAAGACGGACTAGATAGTAATCGATCCAATAGGTCGTACTCCGCTACTTCGCTCCCACGAGGATGTGTCTGGAGTTGGCAACTGCGGCCAAACGACACGACCCTTCGGTGTACGGGATACCGGGATACCCAGTCGATCAGGGACAACGTCACCTTCTCGGGCTTGTGACATCCGGCACGTCAGGAATGTAGGAATCCGCAGGCGCGCGCACGGTCTGAAGATCTGGGGCGCTGGTAGACGGGTATGTGCCGGTCTCAATAGACGCATAGGCCGGACGGGATTATGGCAAATGCGCTGACGTCCTAGCACCTACGCACCTACCGACCTGCGGCGCGGCCAGCAGACCCCAAGCGACAGCCCCCATGTTTCCGGTGAGCCGGAAAATGCCCCGTTGACAACGCCGCGGGCGAATACTATGGCTAGCTATTAGCTAGCTTGTATAAGCTCGATGGAGACACACAGTGGACACACAACGACCCTCACGATGGCGAAAGAGAAACTGTACCGGTTTCACTTTCAGCGCCATACTTTCCTTCTCGGCACCGGCATTGGGATTGAACATCAGCCAGCGCGCCAGGAGCGATGTCATGCGCGGCGTCTGTACCGGCATGTGCGTGAGAAGACGCGCATCCACAGTCCGCGGTCAGTCGTGTGCGTTAGTGCGCTGCGCCATCACCGCCACACGGAGCGTAATCAGTGCCAAGTGCGCGTTCGCAGCGGCAAGAGCCAACTGGCTGATTTTGCGAGATGCCTCGGAGTAATCACCGCGAATGTCTACGTATGAGCTTAGAGCCCTTGAGAGAATGAGATGGTGCCGATACCAGCCCCCATCGCTGACCTGTGGAAGGTGATCGAGGAAGAAACTCAAATGGTACACGCCTACTGGCTTGTATTCACCCAGCTATTCATGGGACCGGCGGAGCAGATGGACCTGCTGGACCGCTTGGTGCCGATATACGACAATTTCAGGACGGCTAGTGTGCCGGTTCGGGAACTGCGGAACAAGGTCATTGCGCATTTCGACCTCCCGACAGCCACCAAAACAGTTCCTCCACCGAAGGAAGCGACTGTTCAAGAAGTGAGGGCCGCGCTTGCGGAATTTATGAACGCCGTCGCGATGCACTTCAGCGAGGCGCCCACGGCTTACGGTGCGTTTGGGATGATGGGCTCGTAAGAGACAAAGGCTCCTGGCGGCCTGATCAGTCCGCTCTTTCGCGGGCGATTTGCTTCAACACCGTCGTCAACGCATGGCAGCTAACTCGGATATGCGGGAGCCGTTCGTTCGCCTCGGCGGCGACGCCGCCC
>DASZXD010000186.1:0-2369 GCA_035546015.1 Occallatibacter sp. | reverse complement strand
GACGACTCGATTGATTGCCAGGGCGGACAGATTACGCTGGCCGGCCGCGTGATTCATGACGATAAGAGCGACCGCGGACTGGGCGTGGTTTCAGTTGCGACGGCGCTGGCGCGTTCGAGCGACGTTGCGGCTGTGAAGCTCGCGCTCAAGGTTGGGCCCGACAGGTTTTATGACTACATCCGCAGTTTTGGTTTCGGCTCACGCTCGGGTATCGAACTCCCCGGCGAAACACGCGGCCTGCTTTTGCCCGTCAAGTGTCCTGATCCGTCGACGATCCATTCGCACTCCAGAGCACCCAGGTGCTGGGGTCCATCTTCTATCGGCTCGCTTGCCATTGGGCAGGAGGTAGCCGTCACGCCGGTGCAACTGGTAACGATGGTTTCAACCATCGCGAACGGCGGAACATATCTGCCACCGCACATTCTTATGCAGGACCCTACGCCCGCCACAGATGCCAATCCCAAAGCCGGCGTACAGCGGGTGCCGCAGCCGTTCAAAGCAGGCGAGGATCTGCCCAATCCACTGCCATCGGGCGCGCATCGAGTCATCTCCACCATGGCCGCCGCCGAGATGCGCAAGATGATGGAAGGCGTGGTGCTGTTTGGCACCGGCAAGCCGGCGCAGCTTAACGGATACTCTTCAGCCGGCAAGACAGGCACGGCGCAGAAGATCGATCCCAAAACCCATACTTACTCGAAGACGATGCACATTGCCTCGTTTGCGGGTTTTGCGCCGGTTAACGATCCTGTTATCTCCATTGCCGTGGTCATGGATTCGCCCAAGGGCGATTACTACGGCACTGCTGTTTCAGCGCCGGTCTTTGCCGACGTTGCGCAGCAGGTGCTCGAATATCTAGGAGTTCCGCACGACATCGACCTGAAGCAGGCCAGCACGACTGCAAAAAAAGAAGCTCCTGTGGATGAAGACGACTCCGCGCCTCCGCAGGAGGACATTCAGGCACTTTATGACGCGGCCAACGATCTGCCCAGCGACGATCCTGAGAACCCTGCCGCAAATCAAACACAGGACGCGGCAACTCCCGCGGCACAGCAGGTGGTGGATGCGGCAGCGGGCGCAAAGAGTGGCGGCTCACCTGCACAGGTTCCGGTCGCAGCACAGCAAACTCCTGCTCCGACGCCTCAGGGCAACGCACAGACGGCAACGATCCAACTGCCCGATGACAAAAAACTGCGGGTGCCCTCTCTCATCGGATTACCTGTTCGCGAGGTCATTGAACAGGCCGGCGCTGTGGGGCTGGAAGTACAGATCAGCGGCAACGGCACCGCACGTGAGCAGGCCCCAGCGCCGGGCACGATGGTCGCACCGGGAACTAAGATCGTCGTGCGCTGCGCGCGATAGGTTTGTCTCCCGTCGCAGTTCCATGCACCCGCAATCTACAATCGAGCACAGCATGATTTGGACAGAACTCATCGCGGAGATAGCAGCCGTGGGCTCCGGTGGCGTGTCGGATGCGCAGATCAGCGGTATCGAGTATGACTCGCGACGCGTGCAGCGCGGCTCTGTCTTTGTCGCCATGAAGGGCGGCTCGACGGATGGCAACCGCTATGTAGAGAAAGCCATTGCTGCAGGCGCACTTGGAATCATTACAGATTCGTCGCAGATGTTCGATCATCTGCTTGTCTTTCAGCCCGGCCTGCCGGTTCTTGAAGTGGAGCATGGGCGGCGGGCGCTGGCGCAGGCATCGGCTGCATTTTTCGGACATCCCGAAAAAAAGCTGAGCGCAATCGGTATTACGGGAACGAATGGCAAAACGACAACGGCTTTCCTTGCCGAGTCGCTGCTGAATGCTGCCGCACGCAAGACGGTGCTGGTGGGGACGATTGAATATCACGTAGCCGGCGAAGTGCGCGCATCACTGCATACAACGCCTGAGTCGCGCGATCTCTTTGAATTGATGGCCGAAGGCGCGGCGCGAGGAGCGACGGAACTGGTCACCGAGGTTTCGAGCCACGCGCTCGATCAGGGCCGCGCTTACGGGGTTCCCATCGATGTAGCCGTGTTCACCAATCTCACGCGCGACCATCTGGACTATCACCAGACGATGGAGAAGTACTTCGCTGCCAAGCGGCTGCTCTTTGACGGAACAGTCTACCCTGCCCCGCGCGTTGCAGTGATCAATGCGCACGATCCGCATGCAGAAGAGCTGGCGGCTGCTGCGCGCAAGGCTGGCGCGGAGATTCGTATGTATGGGATCGGCAGGGGCGAGTGGAGCGCGGCGAGTTGTGAGTTCACGCCTTCCGGCGCGGTGCTTGAGCTTGCAATGCCGGCGGGCACGGCACGGGTTGTGTCAAAACTGGCCGGCGAGGTGAATGCCCTCAATCTGCTGGCTGCCTTCACTGCGGCTCATG